>CAYFPW010000001.1:0-26786 GCA_964345055.1 uncultured Steroidobacteraceae bacterium
AACAGGCAGTCATTGCCGCGCATGCGCTGGAAACGAACCCAGATGTCGGTCTGCACCGACTCGAGCACGTGGCCGAGATGCAGCGGACCGTTGGCGTAGGGCAGGGCGTGGGTAACGAGGATCTTGCGTGGCATAAGCGGCAATTATGGCACGGGGGAACAGGCCCGCGCGCAGCCAGCAGTGTGTCGGCAGCGCGCCCTCAGGCGGGTCGAGTTTGCTGGCCCGAATGAGCTAGAATCGCGGCTCTTTGCAGGCCGCGCCGTGCGGCATCCAGCAGGGTGAACATGTCAAATCTGGACGCCGTCGTTCGTGCGGCCATCGGAAGTTTCGTCGAACCGGCACTGGGTCAGACACTGGATGAAGCCGGTGCAGTCCAGGCTCTCACCGTTCGCGGCCGCGAGGTGGATCTGGGGCTGCAGTTCGGCTTTCCCACCGGAGGCTACGCACCGGCTCTCTCCAGTGCACTCTCGGCCCATGTGGCCGCGGAAGCGGGCGCCGAACTGACCTTCAACCTCGCGCTGGAGAGTCGTATCACTGCGCACAGTGTGCAGCGTGGTCTGACGCCACTGGCGGGGGTGCGCAATATTGTTGCGGTAGCCAGCGGTAAGGGCGGTGTGGGCAAGTCCACAGTTGCCGCCAATCTGGCGCTGGGCTGGGCGGCTGCCGGCGCGCGCGTCGGCATCCTGGACGCCGACATCTATGGACCGAGTCAGCCGCTGATGCTCGGCCTGGAAGGGCAGCATCCGGGCTCGCCCGACGGTAAGCGCATCACACCGCTCCGCGCCCACGGCGTGTGCGCCATGTCGATTGGCTTTCTGGTCGATCCGGCGCAGGCCGTTGCCTGGCGCGGTCCAATGGTGACGCAGGCGCTGACCCAGCTGCTCAATGATACAGATTGGTGTGAGCTGGACTACCTGGTGATTGACATGCCGCCGGGCACCGGCGACATCCAGCTGACGCTGGCGCAGCGCGTGCCCGTGGCCGGCGCCGTGATCGTAACCACGCCCCAGGACATCGCGCTGGCGGATGCGCGCAAAGGCATTGCGATGTTCGAGAAGGTGTCGGTGCCGGTGCTGGGTATTGTCGAGAATATGAGCGTGCACATCTGCTCGAATTGCGGGCATGCCGAGCACATCTTCGGCAGTGGCGGTGGTGCGCGTCTTGCGGCCGAGCGGGGTGTGCGGGTGCTGGGCAACCTGCCTCTGGATGCCCATATCCGCGAGGAAGCTGATGGCGGTCGCCCCACGGTGATCGCCGCGCCGGCATCGCCGCGCGCTGAGGCCTATCTGCAGATGGCGCGGAATGTTGCCGGGGCGTTGGCCCTGCGCAGTCGGGATCGCAGTACACTGTTTCCGAAAATCGTCGTCGAGGCCAGTTGATGAGCATCAAATCCGACCGCTGGATCCAGCGTGCTGCTGCGGCAGGCATGATCGAACCCTACGAGCCCGGCCAGGTGCGGGCTGTGGATGGTCGCAGGATCATCTCCTATGGCACGTCGAGCTACGGCTACGACGTTCGCTGTGCACGTGAGTTCAAGATCTTCACCAACATCAACTCGACCATCGTGGATCCAAAGGCCTTCGACGCCAAGAGCTTCGTCGATATGGAAGCGGACGTGTGCATCATTCCGCCCAATTCCTTTGCATTGGCACGAACGGTCGAGTACTTCCGCATTCCGCGCAGCATCCTGACGGTGTGCCTCGGCAAGTCCACGTATGCCCGCTGCGGCATCATCGTGAATGTCACGCCGCTCGAGCCCGAGTGGGAAGGGCATGTGACGCTGGAGTTTTCCAACACCACTCCGCTCCCCGCCAAGATCTACGCCAATGAGGGTGTGGCGCAGATGCTGTTCTTTGAATCCGACGAGCCGTGTGCGGTGTCGTACCGGGATCGCGGCGGGAAGTATCAGGGGCAGACGGGCGTGACTCTGCCCAAGACCTGAGCGGCCAGCGCGGCAGGAGCCGTCCCGGGACGGGCCGGGCGGCGGGATGCTTACCGGTGCGGAGCCTTTGGAGCTTTTAGGGAACGGCGAGCGCCGCGACGGCGCGTTCGTAGGTCTGCTCGATATCGCGATGGTTGTTGATCGTGATGTCGAGGTTGCGTATTAGTCCGTTCTCGATGCCGTACACCCAACCATGAACCGATAGTGTCTGGCCGCGTTCCCAAGCATCGGCAGCGATGCTGGTCTGACATACATTCATGACCTGCTCGATCACGTTCAGTTCGCACAGGCGTCGGGAGGCCTGCTGTTCCGGCAGATCGCGGAGCTTCAGCATGTGCTTTTCTCGCACGTCCTGCACATGCCGCAGCCAGTTGTCGGACAGTCCGAGGCGCGTGCGGCGCAGGGCGGCACTGACGCCGCTGCAGCCATAGTGGCCGCAGACGATGACGTGCCGGACCTTCAGCAGATCCACGGCAAATTGCATCACTGAAAGACAGTTGAGATCCGTATGCACCACGACGTTGGCGATGTTTCGGTGTACGAACAGCTCGCCGGGCAATAGGCCAACGATCTGGTTGGCTGGCACGCGGCTGTCAGAGCAGCCGATCCAGAGGTATTCGGGCGATTGCTGGTGGGCCAGTTTATGGAAAAAATCCGGGTCCTGGCGCAGGATGCGCGCCGCCCAGTCGCGATTGCTGTCCAGCAGGTGATCGAGTGAGCTCATCGTGGAACTAGATTAACAGCTCGCGGGTGAATACGTAATTATCACAATGACGCCGTGCCGTCCGGGTGATTAGTGTGACAACCTTCACACTAATCTATTAACACATGGCACAGCCACTCGATAATCGTCCCGAAGCTGCTCAGCAGCTCGAGACCATTCTGCGCAGCCCAACCTATTCTGAGGCCGATAAAGATCTCGGCTTTCTGGATAGTGCGGACACGCGTGGCGTGCGCCTGCAGCTTGACTACCTGAAAGCCGAGCTGATGCTGGCCAGCTACAACATCGAACATACCATCGTGGTGTTCGGCAGCTCCCGGATTCCTGACCCTGAAGCCGCACGACTGGCATTGCATGCGGCACAGGCCGAGGCGGCGCGCAATCCCGACAACACCGAGCTGGCGCAGCGTGCGGCCGTGGCCGCGCGAGTAGCTGCCAACAGCCGCTACTACGAGGTGGCGCGCGAACTTGGGCGCTACGTGGGTCACATGAGTGACGGTCCTGGCCGGCCACGTACGGTGGTCATGACCGGTGGCGGCCCCGGCATCATGGAGGCGGCCAATCGCGGGGCGAAGGAATCCGGTGCACCGACGGCGGGTATGAACATCCACCTGCCATCGCCGCAGTCCCCCAACCTGTACGTCACGCCGCAGCTGGCATTCCAGTTCCATTATTTTGCGATCCGAAAGCTCCACCTTCTGCTGCGCGCCCGCGCACTGGTGGCCTTCCCCGGTGGCTACGGCACTCTGGATGAACTGTTCGAGACGCTGACGCTGGTACAGACGCGCAAGATTGCGCCATTGCCTATCATTCTGGTCGGGCGCGAATACTGGACCCAGGCCGTCAATCTCCAGTTCATGTGCGCCGAGGGGATGATTTCTCCCGACGATATGTCACTGTTCAGTTACGCCGATTCCGCGCCCCAGATCTGGCAGTCCATCCTGCAGTGGCATGCGGCGCGCGGCCGGCCGCTGGTCCGATAACCCGATTCCTATATTGCGCTGCGCGGCAGGGCTGCCGTGCGTCCATTAGAATCTCCCGCGTCCGCCGTCGCAGTGATGGGCCACGTCATGGGTACACAAGCGCCGTCTCCAGACCCCACGGCTAAAACCGTGAGGCCCCTCGGTCTAATGGTCGCGATCTGCTTTCTGGTCGCCTTCCTCGAAGGCTTCGACATCCAGGTGCTGGGTATCGCATTGAGCCGGCTCACGGAGCAGTTCAGCCTGACGGGCAGCCAGCGCACGCTGCTGATGACCATCGGCAGCCTCGGCATCGTGCTGGGGGCCTTTTTCGGTGGGCGCATCGCTGATTTTCTCGGTCGCAAGCCATTGCTGCTGTCAGCCGTTGCCGGCTTTGGCCTGTGCACCCTCGGCAGCGTCGTTGCGTCAGGCTTTGGGATGTTGGCGGTCTGCCGCGCGCTGGCCGGCATTGGCTTTGGTGTCGCTTTACCGATGCTGATGGCGATCGCGGCGGATATCAGCCCGCCGCAGCGGCGGGCCAGCACGGCTGCACTCATTTTCTGCGGCATGCCCGCCGGCGGCGGGAGCGGTGGATTGCTGGTGCAGTGTCTGGGTGCCGATTTCGACTGGCGGCTGCTCTTTGCGATCGGAGGAGTGCTGCCGCTGGTGTTGTTCCCGGCGATTGCCTGGATCCTGCCGGAAACCGGGGGGCGCCGCCCGACACAGGCCCAAGCGCCACTGGCGCTGCTGCAGGCGCTCTTCGGCGGCGAGCGGCTGAGGCTGACGCTGCTGCTCTGGATGATCTTTTTGCCGACGCTGACCATCCTGTACATGATTCTTAACTGGTTGCCGACGCTGATGACCGCCAAGGGCTTTGGTGGCACCGTGCCGGCGCTGGCCACGATGCTGTTCAACTATGGCAGCGTCATCGGTGCCTGGGTGTTCGGCAGGTGGGTCGATCGTTTTGGAGTACGTGGGCCGCTGGGGTTCTCCTATGCCGCGTTGATTCTCTGCCTGCTGGCGCTGGGTGCAACCACCGGCGTGTCCGTCACGCTGTGGTTGAGCGCGCTCACCGGATTTTTGCTGCTAGGCGCGAATTACGCCATGTATGGAGTTGCCGCCGCGCGATACCCGCCGGCGGTGCGTGGCACCGGTTCCGGCGCCTGTGTCAGCGTGGGTCGCATGGGCGCGGTGCTCGGACCCATGCTGGGCGGCATCTGGCTGGGCGGCGGTGCATCCGCCTCGCGGGTGATTGTTTATATGGCGCCGTTTGCCGCAGTTGCGCTGATGGCTGTGTATGGTCTTGGCGCTCGCGGTGGCAGGCAGACGGGTGAGTCAGACACGACGCTCTGAGCGTTTGAATCAGCCCCTGCGCAGGGTGCGGATCTCCAATGTCCACTCGAGCTCTTCAAGGCGCTGCTGCTGCACGCGCACCGGCAGATAGCCGTAGTTTGGCGCACACCAGTAGCGCGTGGTGCGAGGCGATCCCGAGCGCTCGGTCACGAAGATGCGCGTCGATACATCGCCCACTGCGGTGCGCAGCATCGCCTCACCCTCGGCGCGAAAGCGGTATTCGCGCAGGCCGCGATCGCCAAAGGTGTGCAGTGTGCCGCTGTCCTGGCCGCGGGCGAGAGCGCTCATCAGGGCAATCTGCACTGAGAGGTCATCCTGCGTGTCGGGCGGCACGGTTTCATCGACCGGCTTGTCTTCCATCATGCCCTGCACGCGATTGGTGTCCCAGTTGAAGTGCAGATCGATGGCCCGATCATTCCCCGCGCCATTGCGCTGACTGAAGTTCAGGGGCTGCACGCCAGCGGCGCTGATACGCATCTCGCTGCTCTGCGCTGGGTTATCGATCGGTAGTGCGCGGAAAATACCGCGGGCCTCACCGCTGGAGCGGTACATCCAGCGATCACCGTCCATGCGAGTGAGAGTCAGTGTCGTGATGGCGGCGTTCAGGCCTTTGTAGTTTAGGCTGTAGCTGGCCTCGAAGGGCTGCAGGTCGCGGCGGTTGCTGCCGTTGCCCTCTGCAGTGTTGGCAGAACCCGTGAAGAGCGTGGCACCCAGCAACAACACAATGCTGCGCATCAGGATGTTCATGACTCGTGCTCCTCCAGCACCACAGGCTGGCGCAGCGCTGCGCCGTCGAGCCAAGGTTCGCCGTTGCGCCACTGCAGTCGACCGGTTGCGAGCCAGTCGATCACCCGCGGGTAGATGATGTGCTCACGCTGCTGCACGCGCGCCGCCAACGTATCGGCGGTATCGTCGGGGCGGACTGCGATCCGCGCCTGCAGCAGTAGCGGGCCGCCGTCGAGCTCCGCCGTCACGTAATGCACGGTCACGCCGTGTGACGCTTCGCCTGCGGCGAGCACGCGCTCGTGGGTGTGCAGGCCTTTATAGGTGGGCAGGAGGGAGGGGTGGATGTTCAGCAGTCGTCCGGCGTAGCGCGCAGTGAATTCGGCGGACAGGATGCGCATGAACCCCGCCAGCACCACCAGTTTTGCCTCGCTGGCATCGATGGCTTCGGCCAGTGCCGTCTCGAACGACGCTTTGTCAGGGAATGATTTGGCCGGAATGACTTGAGTCGCCAGTCCAAGGGCTTGTGCCGCTGAGATGCCCGCTGCGCTGTCGCGGTCAGCGATGACCCGCAGCACCCGCGCGTTCAATTGGCCGGCCTGGCAGGCGCGGGCGATGGCCAGCATGTTGCTGCCGCGGCCTGAGATGATGACCGCCAGGCCGAGCGGGGAGCTGGGCGTGTCAGCCAAAGAGGACGTTGCCTTGCCCACCACGGACGTCGCCGATCAGCTGGGCCTCTTCGCCGTGCTGGCGCAGTAGGGCAACAGCCGCGTCGGCCTGCTCGGCAGCGACGATCACCACCATGCCGATACCGCAGTTGAATGTGCGGTGCATTTCCTCAGCGCTGATGTTGCCGGTGCGCGCCAGCCAGTCGAACACCACATTGCGCTGCCATGCGGCCGGGTCGAGTCGCACGTCGAGGTCATGGCGCAGCACCCGCGGAATGTTGTCGGTCAGGCCGCCGCCCGTGATGTGGGCCAGGCCATGGACGGGCAGGGTGGCTGCCAGAGCCAGCAGCGGCTTGACGTAGATGCGCGTCGGGGCCAGCAGCCGGCGGTACAGCGACTGGCCATCCAGTTGCGTCTCGATGCTGGCGCCGGAGACGGCCAGCAGTTTGCGGATCAGGGAATAGCCGTTTGAGTGCGGCCCGGAAGAGGAGAGGCCGATGACCGCATCACCCGGCTTTACCTTCGAGCCGTCGATGATGCCGTCACGCTCCACCAAGCCGACGCAGAAGCCGGCGAGATCGTAGTCGCCTTCCTGATACATGCCCGGCATCTCGGCCGTCTCGCCGCCAACCAGCGCCGCGCCGGCCTGCATGCAGCCCTCGGCGATGCCAGCCACCACGCGCGCGGCCACGTCCACCTGCAGCTTGCCGGTGGCGTAGTAGTCGAGGAAGAACAGCGGCTCGGCGCCCTGCACGACGACGTCGTTGACGCACATCGCCACCAGGTCGATGCCGATAGTGTCGTGCATGCCGGTTTCGATGGCCAGCCGCAACTTGGTGCCCACGCCATCGGTACCCGACACCATGACCGGGCGGCGATAGCGATGCAGTGGCAACTCGACCAGTGCGCCGAAGCCGCCGATGCCGGCGAGCACTTCGGGCCGCATCGTGCGCTTGACCAGCGGCTTGATGCGTTCGACAAGTTCGTCTCCGGCATCGATATCGACGCCGGCGTCGCGATAGGTGTAGCTGCGTTGGTCGCTCATGATGAGCGCGGTATAGTAGCGAAACCATGCGGCACCTGCCCAACATCATCTGCCTGCTGCGTATTGCGCTGGTGTGGCCGCTGGTCGCCAGCCTCCGGGCGGGGGATTTTGGCACCACCCTGTGGGTGTTCGCGCTGGCAGCGGTCAGCGATGGTTTGGACGGCTATCTGGCCAAGCGTTTCGGGTGGATTAGTCGTCTGGGCCGGATCCTTGATCCGCTGGCCGACAAGCTGCTGCTGGTGTCGCTGTTCCTTCTGGCCACTTGGCTGGGCCTGATTCCCCAGTGGCTAACCTTCATGGCGGTGGCTCGCGACGTGATGATTGGCAGCGGCGCACTGGTCTTTCGTGTGGTCTTCGGACCCTTGCATGGCCGGCCGAAGTGGATCAGCAAACTGAACACGCTGATGCAACTGGCCTATCTGATGGGCGTGATACTCCATCAGGTCAGCGCATTTCCGCCGCACTGGCTCTTGCAGGGGCTGTTGTGGCTGACCGCGGCCACCATTCTCGCCAGCGGCTATGCCTACCTGAGCGAGTTTACGGCGCGGGCGGCGCTCGCTCGGCCAGCGGCGGTCCGTTAGATGCGCCAGTTACCGCTGGGTGTGCGGCTGCGCGAGCGCGCCAGCTTCGAGAGCTTCCATCCTGCCGGCCATGGCGTTGCTGTCGATGTGCTGCAAGAGCTGGCCGCCCACCGGCGTCGCGGCGTTTTCTGGTTGGCTGGCGCCGCGGGCAGCGGAAAGTCACATCTGTTGCAGGCTGTCTGTGTGGCGGCGGCGCGTGAGCGTCGTGCCGCTTATCTGCCGCTGCGGGAATTGCAGGCCGGTGGCCCGGAGGTGCTCGGTGGCTGGCACGATACGCAGTCCATGTGCATCGATGATGTCGATGTGGTGCTGGGCCAGCGCTCCTGGGAGGTGGCTTTGTTCAACCTACATCGCGAGCTGGAGGAACGTGGCGCCAGTCTGGTGATGTCCGCCAGTGCGCCGCCCCGTGGACTGAACTTTGCCTTGCCGGACTTCGCATCGCGCTCCGCTCACGCGCTGCTGCTGACGCTCGGGCCACTCAGCGAGGAAGAGCAGCGGGTCGCGCTGCAGCGACACGCCTCGCTACGTGGTCTGGAACTTCCGGATGAAACGGCGAATTATCTGTTGCGCCGTGTACCGCGCGACATGGAGAGACTGGTCGCGCTACTCGACGAACTCGACCTGGCGGCGTTGCAGGCCCAGCGACGACTGACCGTGCCGTTCGTACGCGAAGTGCTGGGCCCTGAGCGGGCCGGATCAGCTGCCCGCTGAGGCGTTCCGTGTGCGCGCAAGTTCTGCGTCGACACTGTCCAGCCACTCATAGCGACGCTCGTACTACGCCAGCTTGAGAGCGATCTGCGCCACGCGTGCACCGAGCGCGCGCGCCAGGGCCTGCTCATCGTCGCTCAGTTCGCCCTTGGCACTGGCCATGGCGGCCACATGCGAGGCGCCGTAAGGGCCGCCGCCGCTGCGTGTGTCGTTGACGGCGGGTTCGCTGAAGGGCAGTCCGACAAGCAGCATGCCGTGATGGAGCAGCGGCAGCATCATGGACAATAGGGTGCTTTCCTGGCCGCCATGTTGCGTCTGCGCACTGCAAAACACCGCGGCAGGTTTGCCGGCGAGGGCGCCGCTGAGCCACAGGCCCGAGGTGCCGTCGAGAAAGTACTTCAATGGTGCCGCCATGTTGCCGAATCGTGTAGGGCTGCCCAGCAACAGTCCGCGGCAGCGCTGCAGATCGTCGAGGGTGACATAGGGTGGACCGGATTCCGGGACTGCGTGTGGCGTCACGTTCTCGGCGATGCTGCGCACGGGCGGAACGGTGCGTAGGGTGGCCTGGGCGCCGCTCACGGATTCGATACCGCGCGCAATATGTCGTGCCAGCGCGGCGGTGCCACCATGCAGCGAGTAATACAGGACGAGAACTTCGCTCATGTCTAGCCTCCCGGTGATTCGCCGGTCTCTATCGAGCTAGGTGTTTAACCGTGCGCGAATGAAGGACACGGCCTCTGCAAGCGGCATGTCTTCGTTATCGGCAGCGCGACGGGCGCGGTACTCAAGCTGACCGTTGGCCAGTCCGCGCTCGCCAATGACGATCCGGTGGGGAATGCCCAGCAGTTCAGCGTCCGCAAGCTTGACGCCCGGGCGTGCATCGCGGTCGTCGTACAGCACTTCGATGCCGGCGGCGGTGAAATCCGCGTAGAGCCGCTCTGCCGTGTCGCGCACCAGTTCGGATTTGTGCGCATTCATCGGGACGAGGACCACCTGGAAGGGTGCCAGCGGCGCCGGCCAGATGATGCCGCGCTCGTCATGGTTCTGTTCGATGGCGGCGGCAACGATGCGCGTCACGCCGATGCCGTAGCAGCCCATCAGCATGGTCGAGGCCTTGCCGGATTCGTCCAGCACGGTGGCGTTCATCGCTTCGCTGTACTTCCGGCCGAGCTGGAAGATGTGGCCAACCTCGATGCCGCGCACGATCTTCAGTCGTCCCTGGCCGCTCGGGCTCGGATCGCCGTCGACGACATTACGCAGATCCGCTGCTGTGGGCTCGGGCAGGTCGCGGCCCCAGTTCACGCCGGTGAGATGGGCGTCGAGACGGTTGGCGCCGCAGACGAAGTCGGCGAGGGCCAGCGCGCTGTGGTCCGCAAAAATCGGGCACTTCAGGCCGCGGGGACCGATGAAGCCCGGCTCGCAGCCGGCGGCGGCCTGCACTTCGGCGGCGTTCGCCATGCGGAAGGGGCTGGCGACGCCCGGCAGCTTGCCGGCCTTCACCGCGTTTAGTTCATGGTCGCCGCGCACCAGCAGCGCTACGACGCCACCGTTCTGAGCAGCCACCAGCAGCGTCTTCAGGCACTGCGCAGGTGAAACCTTGAGCGCGCTGCAGAGCTGTTCGATGCTCTTGGCATTGGGGGTATGGGCTTCGGCCAGCGGCTGGCTGGCGGCGGCACGGGCCTGCGCCGGCGGTAGCGCTGCGGCCAGTTCGACATTGGCTGCGTACTCGTCACCATCCGATGCGGCGATGGCATCTTCGCCGGAGCTGGCCAGCACCTGGAATTCTTCCGAGGTATTGCCGCCAATGGAGCCGGTGTCGGCCTGCACGGCGCGGAACTGCAATCCCATACGGGTGAACATGCGCACATAAGCGGCGCGCATGGCAGCGTATCCCTCAGCCAGAGAGGCCTGGTCGAGGTGGAAGGAGTAGGCGTCCTTCATGATGAATTCGCGGCCGCGCATCACGCCGAAACGCGGGCGGACCTCGTCGCGGAACTTGACCTGGATCTGATAGAAGTTGGCGGGCAGCTGACGATAGCTCTTGAGTTCGGCGCGCGCCGTGGCGGTGATGACTTCTTCGTGAGTCGGACCGATGACGAAGGAGCGGTCGTGCCGGTCCTTCAGGCGCAGCAGTTCCGGGCCGTACTGTTCCCAGCGGCCGGATTCCTGCCACAGTTCCGCGGGCTGCACGGCCGGCATCAGCACTTCCATGGCACCGGCGCGGTCCATTTCCTCGCGGATGATCTGCTCCACCTTACGTAGGGTGCGCAGTCCCATTGGCAGCCAGGTATAGATCCCGGCGGCGACGCGGCGGATGAGTCCGGCGCGCAGCATCAGCTGGTGGCTGATGACTTCGGCTTCGGACGGGGTTTCCTTGACGGTATTGATCGGGTAGAGCGAGAGACGCATCCGGCCATATTAGCCTATGATTCGACTCCCATGAGTACCCAACAGTCAGGACCTGAGACGGATTCCGCCCCAACGCGGGTGCCGTCACGGCGTCGCGCGATCTACCTGCTGCCCAACCTGTTCACGACGGGTTGCCTGTTTTGCGGGTTCTACGCCATCGTCGCGGCCATCGACGGCAACTTCGAGCGCGCCGGATCCGCGGTATTCGCCGCCATGCTGTTCGACACGCTCGACGGGCGGGTCGCTCGCCTGACGAACACCGAGAGCGCGTTTGGCAAGGAGTACGACAGTCTAGCCGACATGGTCGCCTTCGGGCTGGCCCCGGCCATCGTCAGTTATCAGTGGGGCGTGGCGCGCATCGCCGAATACGGCAGTGTGTGGTTCCGCTTTGGCTGGGTCGCCGCGTTCTTCTATGCCGCCTGCGCAGCGATGCGCCTGGCGCGTTTCAATGTTCGCTCGGGCAGCCAGGACAAGCGCTACTTCGAAGGCCTGCCCAGTCCTTCTGCGGCGGCCTGCGTGTCGGCATTCATCTGGTCGTTCTCGGAATGGCGCGAACCCGGGCTGCCGGGGTTGATCCTGACCTTCGTGGTCACTGCTGCAGCCGGTGCCCTGATGGTCAGCCGTTTCAGCTATCCCAGCTTCAAGGGCATCGATCTGACCAAGCCCATCAGCTTCCTGTGGCTGGTGCTGATTGCCGTGGTCATCTCGGCCTTTGCCAGTGATCCGCCGCGCGCATTCCTGGTGTGTTTCGGGACCTACGCGCTGTCGGCGCCGCTCATCTGGCTGGTACGGCGCGTGCGTCGCAAGCACCGGCACGATCAGCGCGGCGGTGGTTCATCCGATTCTTCGACCGCGGCCTGAAACGATGGCGATGCAGCCGCAGCGGTACGCGCAGTACCTGGACGCGCTGGGGATCGATCTGTTCGTGCCGCGGGGCGGTGTGGCACGCGCAGCGGCGCAGGACGCACCTGCGGCTGCGGATGATGCTGCTTGGACGCAGCTGGAAACCGAGGTGCGCGGCTGCACGCTATGTGCACTGAGCCAGAGCCGCACGCAGACGGTGTTTGGCGTTGGTAACCGGCGCACTGAACTGCTGCTGGTGGGCGAGGCCCCTGGTGCGGACGAGGATGCGCAGGGCGAGCCCTTCGTCGGGCGAGCCGGGCAACTGCTCAATGCGATCCTGCGTGGCATGCGTTGGCCGCGACCCACGGTCTACATCGCCAATATCCTCAAGTGCCGTCCGCCGGGTAACCGCGATCCATCACCCGAAGAATCCGCCTGCTGCACGCCTTACCTGCACCGGCAGATCGAACTGATCAAGCCGCTCATGATTCTCGCGGTGGGTCGTGTCGCTGCGCAGAACCTGCTCGCCACCGAGACGCCGATCAGCAAATTGCGTGGGGTTGTGCATCGCTATGGGACGCGTGAAACGCCGCTCATCGCCACCTATCACCCCTCCTATCTGTTGCGCAGCCCGGGCGAGAAGCGCCGCGTGTGGGATGACATGAAGTTCCTCAAGGCCGAGCTGGAGAAGCGGCGCGCGGCAGCCGCGACAGGCTGATGGTTGCCGAGCCCGGCGGTGCCCTGGGTGTGCTCGAGCTGGACATCCGTCCGATGGACAGCGGCGATCTCACCGCCGTGGCGCAGCTGGAGCGCGAGAGCTACGAGTTCCCGTGGAGCGAGGGCATTTTTCGCGACAGTCTGCGAGTGGGTTATTACTGCAGCGTTCTGACTTTCGATCCAATCATTGCCGGCTACAGCGTGCTGGCGGTTGGTGCCGGCGAGGCGCACATCCTGAATGTCTGCGTGCGACGCGAGTTCCGCGCCCGTGGTCTCGGCGGCCGCTTGCTCGATCACCTGATTGATCAGGCGCGCGATGCCGGTGCCGGCACGCTGTTTCTCGAAACGCGGCCGTCCAACCTGTCGGCGATCCGGCTTTACCATTCCAAGAGCTTCGTGCAGATCGGCATCCGGCGCGGCTACTATCAGGCGGCAGGTGGCCGTGAAGATGCCATCGTCATGCGTCGGCCGCTCTTCTAGGCGGGCGGCTGCTAGAATCCGCGTCCAATGAATTCTCCTGATCCCGGGCTCGCCGCGGAAATCGCGCGCCGGCGCACCTTCGCCATCATCTCGCACCCCGACGCGGGCAAGACCACGCTGACCGAGAAGCTGCTGCTGTTCGGCGGTGCGATCCAGCTCGCCGGTACGGTCAAGGGCCGCAAGGCCGCGCGTCATGCGACTTCGGACTGGATGGCGCTGGAGCAGCAGCGCGGAATTTCCATTACCAGTTCGGTGATGCAGTTCCCGTACCTGGGTCGCATCGTCAATCTGCTCGATACGCCGGGTCACGAAGACTTCTCCGAGGACACCTATCGCACGCTGACCGCAGTGGACTCGGCACTGATGGTCATCGACTGTGCCAAGGGCGTCGAGCAGCGCACCGTGAAGCTGATGGAAGTCTGCCGCTTGCGCACGACTCCCATCATGACCTTCATCAACAAGCTCGACCGCGAAGGCCGTGCGCCCATCGAGCTGCTCGATGAAATCGAGAGTGTGCTGAAAATCCAGTGCGCGCCGATGACCTGGCCGATTGGCATGGGCCGCTCGCTGCGCGGGATTTATCACCTGGGTGAGGATCGTATTTACGTTTACGAGGCCGCCGAGAAGGGGCGCGCCGGTACCACGCATGTCATCGAGCGACTGGATTCGGATGAGGCGCGTGAACTGCTGGGCAACGACTGGCAGGCCTTTAGCGATGAGATCGAGCTGGTGCGCGGCGCCAGTCCGGCGTTCGACAAGCAGGCGTACCTCGCCGGTGCGCAGACACCAGTGTTCTTCGGATCGGCCATTTCCAACTTTGGTGTCCAGGAGTTGCTGACGTCCTTCGTCACTCACGCGCCTGCGCCACTGCCACGCGCCACGCTGCAGCGTGAGGTGCAGCCGCAGGAAGAGGCGCTGACCGGCTTCGTCTTCAAGATCCAGGCCAATATGGATCCGCAGCACCGCGATCGCGTGGCGTTCTTGCGTCTGTGCTCCGGTCGGTACCGGCGTGGCATGCGCCTGTACCACACGCGCCTGCAGAAAGAGGTGCGGGTTGCCGATGCGCTGACATTCATGGCAGCCGAGCGCGTGCAGGCCGAGGATGCCTATGGCGGCGACATTATCGGTCTGCACAACTATGGCACCATCAACATCGGCGACTCGTTCAGCGAGGGTGAGTCGCTGAGCTTCACCGGCATTCCCAACTTTGCACCCGAGCTGTTTCGGCGTGCCGTGCTGAAAGATCCGCTTCGTATGAAGGCGCTGCAGAAGGGTCTGGCGCAGTTGTGCGAGGAGGGCGCCACGCAGCTGTTCAAGCCGCTGCGCAACAATGACCTGGTACTCGGGGCCGTGGGTCAGCTGCAGTTCGAGGTGGTCGCGTTCCGACTGGCCGACGAATATGGCGTGCAGTGCGTGTTCGATGCGGTCAATGTCTACACCGCGCGCTGGGTCAAGGCACCGGATGAGAAGCGTCTGGAAGAATTCCGCGAGAAGGCCTTTGAAAACCTCGCGCTCGATCATGGGGGTGCGCTGGTCTATCTGGCGCCGACGCGGGTCAACCTGTCGCTGATACAGGAGCGCTGGCCGGATATTCAGTTCCTGGAGACACGGGAGCATCACAGTGGGTCAGCGGAATGAAAGGGCACCCGGCGTGAAGGGCTGGTCGCTCAGGAATCCCGTGGTGGCCTGGGCGATGTATGACTGGGCCAATTCGGCCTATGCCACCACCGTGATGGCGGGGTTCTTTCCAACCTTTTTCCGGCAGTACTGGAGCAGTGGCGCCGAGGTCACCGTCACGACCTGGCGGCTTGGGCTCGCCAACGGACTGGCCGGCTTCCTCATCGCCGCCTTGGCGCCGATCCTTGGCGCACTGGCGGATCGCAGCGCCCGTCGCAAGCAGTTCATGTTTGCCTGGACCGTGTTGGGCGCACTGGCCTGTATGGCAATGTTCTGTGTCGGTCAGGGGCAGTGGTTGATGGCCGCTGCATGTTTCGTACTGGGCACGCTTGGTTTCAATGGCGGTATCGTGTTCAACGATGCGCTGATCACGCATGTGGCGGCACCGCGCGACTATGATCGCGTCTCGGCGCTGGGCTATGCGCTGGGCTATCTGGGTGGCGGTTTACTGTTCGCACTGAATGTGGCGATGACCGTGAAGCCTGCCTGGTTCGGGCTGCACAATGCAGCCGAGGCCGTGCGCTGGAGCTTCCTCAGCGTCGGCATCTGGTGGGTGGTGTTTTCTCTGCCGCTGATGGCATGGGTGCGTGAGCAGGATGGCGCGATGGGGTCCGGCGGCCTCGCGGAGTCGCTGCGCGAGTTGCGTCGCACGGTGCGCGATATCGTCGGCTGTCGGCCGCTGTGGCTGTTTCTGCTCGCCTATTGGCTCTATATCGACGGCGTGAACACGGTTATCAAAATGGCCGTGGACTTTGGCTTGTCGCTCGGTCTGCCGGCCTCCAGTCTGCTGGGCGCACTGCTGCTGACCCAGTTCGTGGCGTTCCCGGCCGCGATTGTCTTTGGACGGCTCGGCGAGCGCTACGGCGCCAAGCGCGCGGTGCTGTTCGGGATTGGTGTGTACGGCGCGCTGAGCCTGTATGCGCTGCGGTTGGCAAGTGTCACTGAGTTCTGGGTGCTGGCCATCGTCGTCGGACTGGTGCAGGGGGGGGTGCAGAGCCTCTCCCGTTCACTGTTCGGCCGCTTCGTTCCGCCGGGCAGGGCGGCCGAGTACTTTGGCTTCTACAACCTGATGGGCAAGTTCGCCACGGTGCTCGGCCCGCTTCTGGTGGGCGCCACCGCGGCGCTCACTCACGACTCGCGCGCCGGCATCAGCTCACTGCTGCTGTTGTTCGTCAGCGGCGGACTGCTGCTGTGGCGGGTCAGGGTGCCGGAACAGTCGGATGCTCCCGCGGCCTGAACGTTGCAGGGTCGGCTCGCGTGGCATCGCTGCCCTGCTGCTGGGGGTGACACTGTCGCTGATCACTGCCGATGCCTTTGCGCTGCGCAGCGGTCCGCGTCGCACCAGGCCTGCCGATATGGTCGTCATCCATTCCACGGGCGGCCCAACCTGCGACGCGCAGACCGGCCGGCTGGTCTGGATTGGTGCCGGCACATTGGCTGAGGATCTGCGCACTATCGAGGCCCATCCGCAGCTGGGCGTGCACTACATGATCGACCGCGACGGCACGGTACGCAGCAGCGTGCCCGAGGATCGGGTGGCGCATCATGTCTTCCACTTCAGCGAGCAGTCGATTGGCATCGAGCTGGTGAACGATGGCGATGGCCGGGATCCATTTCCCGAGCCACAGCTGACGGCACTGGTGCAGCTGTTGCGCGGGATCGTCCAGCGACATGGCATCCCGCGCACTGGTGTCCGGCGCCATTCCGACCTCGACCATGGGCACCTGAACTGCGCCCCGACACAATTACGCAAGGTCGACCCGGGCGCCGCATTCCCATTGGCCACCGTCATCGATTCCGTCTTCGGTGCCCGTTGACGCGAGCGCCCGCGGCAGAGAACAATCACCGGGCGGCGAGGGGTCACATTCCAATAAATCCGGGGGCGATAACCGATGGTCCTGAAAACTTCGCTTTGGTGTGCGTTGCTGGCGCTGCTCGCGGTGCCGGCGGCACGCGCGCATCACGGCATGGGCGGTGAGTTCGACAACAAGAAAACCATCGAGTTTGCCGCAGTCATTTCATCCGTGACATGGGCCAATCCGCACGTCCGGATGGAGCTCACCGAGGATGCCGGCAAGAGCACGGCCAAGACCTGGCTGATCGAAACCAACTCGGTTTCCAGTCTTTCGCGACTCGGGATCACCCGCGATATCGTTGCGGTGGGCGCGCCGGTCCGGGTGGCCGGATTTCCTTCGCTGACCAGCGATCGTCGTCTGTTCATGACCCACATGCTGCTGCCCGACGGCCGTGAGGCCGCGTTCCAGGACAATGGCAAACCACGCTGGCAAGGCGTGTCGGTGGGCAATGACGACAGGATCCACGGCAAGATCGTCGAGGCGGATTTCAGCAAGCGTCCCACCTCCATCTTTTCTGTGTGGACTACGGTCTACGGCAACCTCGGCAGTCACAACACCCAGCCGGCGGCCTCGGCGGACTACCCGGCCACCCCGCGCGGCTTGAAGGAAGCTGCGGCGGTCGACATGGTCCATGATCACCCGCTCAACGACTGCAAGCCTAAGGGCATGCCGGTGGCGATGTTTGCGCCGTATCCCGTGCAGCTGATTAGGGACGGCGCCAACATCAAAGTGCGCTTGGAAGAGTACGATGCCGAGCGCCTGATCGTAATGACCAGCAAGCATGACGATGCGCGTGTGGCGCCCAGTCGCTTGGGTTATTCCACCGGCGTGTGGCAGGGCGACAAGCTGGTCGTGAAGACCACCAAGATCGACTATCGCTACCTCGGAATCCAGACCCAGCCGCTGCCGGTTATCCAGGGCCCGCGCATCAGCACGGTCGAGACCTTCCAGCTCAGCGCCGATCACAATCAGCTGAACTACACGGTGGTGATCACTGATCCGGATTACCTCACCAAGCCTCTGACCGTGAGCAAGTTCTGGCAGTACCAGCCCGGTGCGAAGATCGACCGCTACAACTGCACCCGCTGAGAGCCGCGCAGATGCGGCGAGTCTGGACAGCTGAGGCGTGTTGGCGGTGAGGGGCATCGCCGGCTTGCTGCTTTGGCTGACTGCCGTGGTTGCGGTGGCTCAGGCACCGGGACCAGCGTCGTCGGAAGGATTGCGCTCCGTCGCCAGCTACGTGGCGGTCGAGGCGGGGCAGGATGCAGCCGCTGCGGCGGCGCTGAAGGCTTATGCGGCGCGAGTGCGGCTTGATCCGGCGGCGCAGCGGGTGCTGCTCCTGGCAGAGATCGGTCGTCCCGGGCAGTTCGTGCTGCTCGAGTCATGGCGCGACGAGACGGCTTGGTTGGCCCATGCGGCCGCTCCTTCTCGGCAGACGCTCGAGCAGGCGCTGCAGCCGATTCTATTGGCACCGTTTGATGATCGTCTCGGTTTGCCCATGCAGCGCGAAACGCCCGCCAGCGAGCCGCGCGATGCGGTGCATGTGGTGCTGCATGTGGATGTCACGGGCACGGGTATCGACACCATGCCGGAGACATTGCGCGAAACAGCCGGAAAGGCGCTGCGAATGCCCGGCGCGATCGCTTTCGAGATCGCAACCCAGAGCAATAAGCGCAACCACTTCACCGTGCACGAGATCTGGGCAAGTCGCGCAGCCTACGACGCCTACAACGCCAGCGCAGCGGCCAAAGGATTTCGCGCCCGCTTCCATCAGGTGAAGGGCGCCGTCTACGACGACCGCCTGTTCACGCAGATCCCGCCTTGAGCCGCCAGCGCTGGGCACTCCTGGCTCTGGCGCTGTGCGCCACTTGGGTGGCGCAGGCGCGAATGGATGCATTGCCCTTGTGGGCCTATGGGTACATCCAATATCCAACCGTACCCGATGACTATTCGCTCAGATGTCAGGGCGAACGTGCCGATCCGTGTGACCGACCCGGTGGGCTGCCGACCGATCCCACGGAGACGCCGCGACACGTGCCGGGCAGCGAGCGTACCTTCACCGTGGCGCAGATCAATGCGCGCTACGACCCCGCCGACTGGTTTCCCGGCGACCACCCGCCGATGCCCGACGTCGTTGCGCACGGCAAGGCGTCGCAGGGCGCGCGGGCCTGTGCGATCTGCCATCTGCCCAATGGCAAAGGACTGATGCAGAACGGCAGTGTCGCCGGTTTGCCGCGCGAGTACATCCTGCAGCAGCTCGCAGACTTCAAAACCGGGCGACGACACACTGCGGATCCAAACAAGGCGAATGGTTACGAGATGCAGGCCGTGGCACGTAACCTGACCGAGGCCGAAGCGCAGGCGGCGGCCGAGTACTTCGCATCGCTCCCCTACACGAAGTGGGTGCGAGTGGTGGAGTCGGAGACGGTTCCGCTCTTCACCGCAACGATCAACGGCTTGTTTCTGCGTTCGGCGGGCAGTGATGTTGTGGCGCTCGGTCAGCGCATCGTCGAGATGCCGGAGGATACCGAGCAGACCAATCTGCTGCGCAATCCGCGCTCCGGCTTTGTCGCCTATGTGCCGGTGGGGAGTCTGCGGCAGGGCCGGGCGCTGGTAGACTCGCAATGCACGGCATGTCACGGCGCGCAGCTGCGCGGCATGACGCTGGCGGGGGTGATCATGCCGCCGATTGCCGGGCGCTCGCCGAGCTACATCGGTCGCGCGCTCTACGATTTTCAGCACAGCGCGCGCAGCGGCGTGGCTGCAGAGCAAATGCAGGCAGTGGTGCAGGGGCTTGATGAAAAGGAAGTGATTGCGATCGCGGCCTACGTTGCCTCACTCGATCCCTGATCGGCTGCCGCTCGCCGGCGCGCTAGAGTCCCAGCTGCTTCAATGTTTCGCTGTGGAACTCCCGGCGTGCCTCGGCGTAAATGGGTGTTACGGCGCTGGCAAATTGCCGATGCTCGTCGGCTTTCAGTTCCAGGATCTCGCCACCTGCAGCACGGATCTGAGCCATCGCGTCTTCTTCTTCCCTGATGTGCAAATCGCGCTGGAACAGCACTGCGTCGTGGATCGCAGCGCGCATTTCTTCCTGCAGCGCGCGTGGCCATGCGTCAAAAGTTGGCCGATGCAGGAAAATTGGACGCGAGATATAAAAGTGATGCGTCGCGGTGTGGAAGCGGTGAAACCGGTGCACACCGTAGGTCACGGTATTGGCGAATGGATTCTCCTGCGCATCCAGTGTCCCAGCCTGGATGGCCTCGGGCACTTCGGAAAGATCCATCACCTTCGGTACCGCGCCGAGTAGTTCGAAGGTGCGCGCCTGCACTTTGCTCGGCAGCACACGGATTCTCATGCCCTGCATATCGGTCGGTACGCGGATCGGTCGCAGTCGGTTGGACACGTGGCGAAAGCCGTTCTCGAAGTAGCCCAGGATCCGGTAGTTCATCCCGGCTTCGATGCGCGCGGCCAGCAGTTGGCCCAGGCGTCCGTCCATGGCGGCACGTGCGTGCGCCAGGTCAGGGAAGACGAATGGCAGGTCAGTGGCACCGAGCTCTGGAACACGCTCGGTCAGATAGCTGCTCGACTGATAGCCGAGCGTAAGTACGCCCTGTTCCACCAGCCACAGAATGTCGTCGGCTCGGTAGCCGAGATCGAGAATATTGAAGACGTACTTGATCTCGACCGCGTCGCCGAAGCGCTCCTCGAGCCGTGCGCCGATTCTCTTGAGCGCCAGACTGAAGCCGGTGGTAGCTGGGCCGTAGCCGCCCATCACGATCCGGTGGCGCTGGCCTCTCGAGCCGGAGGAGGAGCTCTGCCCCGAGCTGGCCGCAAGGGCCAAGGGCTGGCCCGCCAGTACGGACGCGCTGGTCAATGCTGAAACCTGGATAAAGCGTCGTCTCAACATGCGTCTCACACGCCGCGTTGCGTCTGGGGTAATGTTTACGCCAGTACAGTGTGAGGCAGCATACACGAGCGTCGGGCTGGCTCCAGATGAGGGCGCCGCCCAGATGCCGCGGGCTGGCCGTGTCGCTTCGATGACAGCGCGTATGGGGGCGAGAGGTTTGATGAAGACGTTGGCGATTCTGGTGCTTGGGGCATTGCTGCTGGCATTCCAGCAACAGCTCTCACGTGATCAACAGGCAGCGCCGGACTGGGCGTATGGCTATCAGCGCTCGCTCCGCCCGGGTGATGTGGTTGCGCCACCGTGTCCTGAGACTGCGCGACCATTTCCCGACTGCGCCTACGCGGCGACACTCCCGCCGCAGGATGGCATCAAGCACACGTTGCCGGGGGCTGCAGCCAGCTTCACGCGTGTCGAGGCGTACTACGACTTTGGTCCCGCGGATTGGTATCCGGAAGATCATCCGCCGATGCCAGATATCGTGGCCCATGGCCGCGAGTCGGCCGGTATACGCGCCTGTGCCCTGTGCCACTTCCCGAATGGGCAAGGCAAGATGGAGAACGGCGGTGTGGCGGGATTGTCGGCGGCCTATATCCTCCAGCAGATCGAGGCGTTTAGGAGCGGGGCGCGACGCAGCGCCGATCCGCGCAAGGCCAATGCCAAGGAAATGGCGCAGGTTGCGCGACTGCTGACGGACGACGAGAAGCATGCGGCAGCGGAGTACTTTGCTTCACTGCGCTGGCGGCTCTGGGTGAAGGTGGTCGAGACCGACGTGGTGCCCGCCGTGCGCGCGACCACCAACGGACTGTTCATGCCGCTGACCGATCGACCGCCGATGGCCTTGGGCGCGCGCATCATCGAGGTGCCGCAGCGGCCGCGTGATACCGACGAGCTGCGCGATCCACGGGCCGGGTTTCTGGCCTATGTGCCACGCGGCAGTGTCGCCAAGGGCGCAGCACTGGTGTCCACTGGCGGCGGCAAGACGCTGCCCTGTGGCAGCTGCCACGGCGCGGATCTGCGGGGCGTCGGCGATATTCCGGGCATTGCCGGGCGCACCGCCAGCTACCTGGTGCGGCAGCTGTGGGACATGAAGCAGGGTGCCCGCCAGAGCCCGGTGATGGCGCCCGTGGTCGCGAGACTGGAGGTCAGTGACCTGATCAATCTCGCGGCTTTCGTCGCCTCACGCGAGCCCTGAGGCGCGAGTCCCGCGCGGTTCAGGCGCCGCTGCCGCTTCCCAGCGACGCGACCATGGCCAGCTGACGTTCTAGACTGGCCAGCTGCCGCTCGAAGTCTGCCAGCCGCTCGCGCTCCTGAGTGACCACTGCCGGCGGCGCACTGGCCACGAAGCTGGCATTGCCGAGCTTGCCCTGCGCCTTCTGGATTTCTGCCTGCATCTTGCGCGCGCGCTTACCAAGCCGTTCGGCTTCGGCCGCCGGATCGATCAGTCCGGCCATCGGCACCAGCAAGGTCAGTTCGCCGACCAGCGCAGTGGCGGCCGGCGGTGCTGATGAGTGCTCCGGCAGCACATCGATGCGTTCCAAGCCGGCCAGTCGCAGCAGCAGGGCGTGGTGTGTCTGCGCCAGCTGCACTTCCTCGGCCGAGGCGTGCGCCAGCAGCAGCGGCAGCTTGCGCGCCGGGCTGATGTCCATTTCGCCGCGGATCTGACGCACACCGAGGATTACCTTCGTCAGCCACTGCAGCTCACGCTCCGCCGTGGCATCGCGCGGATAGTCGGCGGCGCGCGGCCAGGGCGCGAGCATGATCGTGGCATCGGGTCCGGTCGGAGTGCCAGCCATCGGTGCAATGCGTTGCCAGATTTCCTCAGTGATGAACGGCATCAGCGGGTGCAGCGCGCGCAGCAGGGCTTCGAACGTCGCCAGCAGTGTGTGGCGTGCCGCCGCACGCGCCTCAGGCGCACTGTGTTCGTCCTGCAGTACCGGCTTCACCAGTTCCAGATACCAGTCGCAGAACTCGTACCACGTGAACTCATACAGCGCACTGGCTGCATAGTCGAAGCGGTATTCGGCGATGGCCGTATCCACCGCGCGCAGGGTTTCGCCCAGACGCGAGACGATCCAGCGATCAGCGGCCGAGAGCTGCAGCGATGCGGCACTCGCTGCGGACGCTGTAGAGGATTGGTAGGCTCCAGCGCTGCTCTCTTCGGTCATGAGCAGCACGAAGCGCGCAGCGTTCCAAAGCTTGTTGCAGAAGTTGCGGTAGCCACCGACACGGGCCAGATCGAAACGGATGTCGCGGCTCTGCGTGGCCAGTGAAGCGAACGTGAAGCGCAGCGCATCGGTGCCGAATGCGGCGATGCCGTCCGGGAACTGCTTTCGCGTCGCTTTCTCGATGCCCGGTGCCAGATGCGGCTGCATCAGTCCGGTGGTGCGCTTCTTCACCAGCGCTTCGAGCTCGATGCCATCGACGATGTCCAGCGGGTCGATGACATTGCCCTTGGACTTGCTCATCTTCTGGCCTTCGCCATCACGGATCAGTCCGTGCACGTAGACCTCGCGGAATGGCACGTCGCCCATGAACTTCAGGCCCATCATGATCATCCGGGCCACCCAGAAGAAGATGATGTCGAAGCCGGTAACCAGCACATTGGTCGGATAGAACTGTGTCAGCGACGGCGTGCGTTCCGGCCAGCCCAGCGTCGAGAAGGGCCATAGCGCCGAGGAGAACCAGGTGTCGAGCACGTCCTCGTCCTGACGTAGCGCCACCGGATGTCCATGGCGCTTGTCGGCCTGCGCCTGAGCCTCGGTCGCGGTCCGCGCGACATAGATGTTGCCAGCGTCGTCGTACCAGGCTGGCACGCGATGACCCCACCAGAGCTGGCGGCTGATGCACCAGTCCTGGATGTTGCGCATCCACTGGTAATAGGTTTTGTCCCAGTTCTCCGGCACGAAGCGGATGCGACCGCTCTCGACGGCCTCGATGGCCGGCTTTGCCAGTGGCTCGGCACGCACGTACCACTGGTCGGTGAGGTAGGGTTCGATGACCGCACCGCTCCGGTCGCCGCGGGGCACCATCAGCTTGTGCGCATCGATCTTTTCCAGAAGGCCCGCGGCCTCCAAGTCTGCAACGACGCGCTTGCGAGCCTCGAAGCGGTCCAGGCCGCGGTAGGCGGGCGGTGCGTTGTCATTCAGTTGCGCGCTGGGTGTGAAGATGTTGATCAGCGGCAGATGATGGCGCTGCCCCATGGCGTAGTCGTTGAAGTCATGTGCCGGCGTGATTTTCACGCAGCCCGTGCCGAAGGACGGATCGACATAGCCGTCAGCAATGATAGGGATCTCTCGCTCCGTGAGCGGCAGGCGGATGGTCTTACCGACCAAGGCGCGATAGCGTTCGTCCTCCGGGTTCACGGCCACGGCCGTATCGCCCAGCAGGGTTTCCGGACGCGTGGTGGCTACCACCAGGTGCCCGCTGCCATCGGCCAGCGGATAGCGCAGATGCCACAGCGATCCGTTTTCTTCTTCGCTGAGCACTTCGAGATCCGACAGGGCGGTGTGCAGTACCGGATCCCAGTTCACCAGCCGCTTGCCGCGGTAGATCAGCTGTTCTTCGTAAAGCCGCACGAACACTTCGGTGACGGCGCGCGAGAGGCCCTCGTCCATGGTGAAGCGTTCGCGCGACCAGTCCACCGACGCACCCAGGCGGCGCAGCTGCTGCGAGATCGTGCCGCCAGATTGCTCTTTCCACTGCCAGACGCGATCTAGAAAATTCTCGCGCGTGAAATCGGTGCGCTTCTTGCCCTCGGCGTTGAGCTGCCGCTCAACCACCATCTGGGTCGCGATGCCCGCGTGATCGGTGCCGGGCTGCCAGAGCGTGCTGGCGCCGCGCATCCGGTGGTAGCGGGTCAGCGCATCCATGATGGTGTCTTGGAACGCATGCCCCATGTGCAGCGTGCCGGTCACATTGGGCGGCGGGATCATGATGCAGTAGCTGCCGGCGTCAGCCGGCTGAGCGGCTTGCGGGGCAAACCAGCCCTGTGATTCCCAGTGGCGATACCAGCGCTGCTCGATGTCGGCGGGAGAGTAGACTTTGTCCATCGCGGAATTATACAGGGGCAGTCCCATGAACGAGGTCAGACCGCACGTCGATCAGGTTTTGGAGCCGCCCATGCACACGCGCGTGACGCAGTTGCTGGGGGTCCGGTATCCCATTGTCCAGGGCGGCATGATGTGGGTCGGCCGGGCCGATCTGGCCGCAGCCGTCTCCAATGCCGGCGGTCTTGGCATCATGACCGCGCTCACGCAGCCCACACCTGAGGCGCTGGCGCAGGAAATCGAGCGCTGCCGTGGCCTGACGGATCGCCCCTTCGGCGTGAACCTGACCTTCCTGCCAACCATCAATCCACCGCCCTACGAGCGCTATCTGGAAGTGATCCTGCGCGCCGGCGTGCCAGTGCTGGAGACTGCAGGCAACAACCCGCGCGATGTCGTGCCGGCGGCGAAGGCGGCTGGTCTGGTCACGATCCACAAGTGCACCAGCGTCCGTCATGCTGTCACCGCGGAGCGTCTAGGCGTCGATATCGTGTCCATCGACGGCTTCGAGTGCGCCGGCCATCCGGGTGAGGATGACGTCGGCGGTCTGGTGCTGATTCCGGTGGCGGCGCGGCAGCTGCGTGTGCCGATCATTGCCTCTGGCGGCATCGGCGACGGGCGTGGCCTGGCCGCGGCACTGGCGCTCGGTGCCGAGGGCGTGAACATGGGTACACGCTTCTGCGCCACGGTCGAGGCGCCCATCCATCCCGATATCAAGCAGGCGCTGGTGGCCGGCACCGAGCGCGACACGCGATTGGTGCTGCGCTCGCTACACAACACCGCCCGCGTGCTGCGCAATGCGATTGCCGATCAAGTCATCGAACTGGAATCGCGCGGTGCCAAGTTCGAGGAGGTCCGGCCGCTGGTGGCCGGCGCGCGCGGCGCGGCGGCACTCAACAGTGGCGACGTGAATGGCGGAGTGATCACCGCGGGGCAGGTGATCGGACTGATCGACGATATCC
Organism: uncultured Steroidobacteraceae bacterium; assembly: GCA_964345055.1. GTDB lineage: Bacteria > Pseudomonadota > Gammaproteobacteria > Steroidobacterales > Steroidobacteraceae > FEN-1191. Next base: position 25,595 of record CAYFPW010000001.1, read on the forward strand.
CGACCTGCGAAGCGCTGATTCAGCGGATCGTGCGCGAGTGCCGCCAGCGCAGTGCCGCGCTGCAGTCGCTCTGCAGCACCTGAGACGGCGACTCAGGCGACGTTCTGTGTCGTTGGCTCGACGCCCTCGGTCCGGTATTGACGGAAGCGTGCGCGACCGGCATCGCGCCGGGCCGGCTCGGCATCGATGATTTCGATGATCTGCCGCGCGCTCTTGCGAATGCTCGGAATGGAGCCCGCGAGATTCAAGATCACATCGGGCGGGGCCGCGTCGAGCAGCCCGGTGCTGCGCGCGCCGGGGCAGGTGAGCAGCACCGGTGCTTCTTCCCAGTCCGATTCGGGGCCCAGTGGCTCGTGCGGTACGAAGCTGTCCTGCGCGAAGGTCCATAGCAGATCGTCGAAGCGGGTGACAGCATCGGCATCATCGAGCCAGACGAGTACGCGCTGTTCGGCTTCAAAGGCCTTGTCGATCACGCGGCAGGCAAACTTCCAGCGTTCGCGCTCGTCGGTGCCGCCCAGCACATAGAAATCCACACGCTCCATGCTGCGCTCCGCGATGACCTAGGCGCGCGCCCTGCGCGACAGGAATTCCGTCAGCATCGGCAGCGGCCGAGCCGTGGCGGATTTGGCGCTGCCGCTGACCCATGCCGTGCCGGCGATGTCCAGGTGCGCCCAGCTCATGCCCTGCGTGTACTTGGCAAGAAACGCCGCAGCCGTGATGGTGCCCGCCTCGCGACCCGCCACATTGGCCATATCGGCAAAGTTACTGCGCAGCATCTCGCCATATTCCTCGGTGAGCGGCAGTTGCCAGGCGCGATCATCGGTGCTCGTACCGGCCGCGAGCAGTTCGTCGGCCAGCTTCTGATCGTTGGCCAGCAGGCCCGTGTGCACGCGCCCGAGCGCAATCAGGCAGGCGCCGGTGAGCGTGGCGATGTCGATGACACAGGCGGGTTTGAAGCGCCGCGCGTAATGGAGTGCATCGCACAGGATCAGTCGGCCTTCCGCGTCGGTGTTCAGGATTTCCACCGTCTGACCGCTGGCACTGGCAACGATGTCACCGGGCTTCACAGCGCGGCTGCTCGGCATGTTTTCGCAGGTGGGCACCAGGCCGACGACATTCAGACGCAGTTTCTGGGCCGCTGCGAACTGCAGCGCGGCGATCACCGTGGCGGCGCCGCACATGTCGTACTTCA
>CAYFPW010000002.1:0-25527 GCA_964345055.1 uncultured Steroidobacteraceae bacterium
CGCACCTGACCGGAGGCACGCAGCAAACCCAGAGCGATGGGCAGATCGTACCGGCCACCCTCTTTGGCGAGATCCACCGGCGCCAGGTTGACGGTGATTCGGCCGGGCGGGAAGTCATAGCCGGAATTGACGATGGCGGCCCGGACCCGCTCGCGACTCTCCCGGACCACGGGTGCCGGCAGGCCCACCAGATTGAAGCAGGGCAACCCCGCCGCCAGGTGGACTTCGACATGGACCGGCGGCGCGGTCAGGCCGATCTGGGCACGGCTGCGAATCTCGGCAATGGCCACACGACCTCCTTCCCTGGATGCGGCGGCGGGAGCGTTACGGCTGGTGCGAGCGTGCCTCCAGCACGGCGATGCGCGCCTCCAACTGCGCGAGGCGCTCCTGAGCGCGGGCCAGCACACGCTCCTGTGCATCGAACTCCTGGCGGCTGCACAGATCCAGACGCGCGAGCTGCTGCTGCAGGATGGTCTTGAAGTGGGTTTCCAGATCGCTCCGGGCAGAGCCCAGCACGGCCGGTACCCCATCGACGAGCCGGCGTACCAGATCCTCGAAGTGGATGGCGCCGGCGCGCTGCGCGCTGTCCTGCCCTGATCCGGATCCGTATCCCGAGGCATTGGTGGTCATGTTCTTGTCTCCATGCATTTATCTGCTGCTTTCAGCAGCGCTTGCCCCGAAATGGAACAGCGCCACGCCGCCGCGCATCCGCTTTGGTGCAACGCGACTGCGATGCGTGCAAAGCGGCCCTTCCCGCGGGCGATTGGCCGTGGCACGGATTCTGCAAACCAGACTCGTACCGGACACGACGTGCCCGCAAGGATAGGCGCGACGGGTTGCGGTGGAAATAGCGCCAAAGGCAGCCAAACGTTCACTTATGAGCTTTATGAAACTCATCACAGCCATTGTCCGGCCACACAAGCTGGAGGAGTTGCGGCTTGCCGTGGCCCAGCTGGGTGTTCAGGGCATGACCGTCACCGAGGTCATCGAAGGGATCCATGGTGCGCGCAGCAAGCTGGAAATCGCGGTAGCAGAAGGCGTCTTTGAACCGGTCATGGAAGCGATCGCGAATGTGGCCCGCACCGGTCGCGGAGGCGACGGTCACATCACGGTCTGTGAATTGCTCGAAGCGGTGCGGATCCGTACGAGTGAGAGCGGCGAAGCCGCAACCTGAAGCAAGAGCAGAGAATCGAGATAACTGAGGATGGGAGTACCAATGATGAGCATGAGATGGACTTCAAAACAGCCGCGCCTCGCCGCGTCGCGCTGGATCAAATTGACGGCCTGCCTGCTGGCCAGTTTGGGTGCGTGGCACGCCTTACCGGCCGCGGCGCAGAATGCGCCGGCTGCAGCACCTCCGGCCGCCGAAGCGGCTGCGGCACCTGCTGAAGCAGCGGCCGCGACGACCGCACCTGAAGCGGCTGCTCCAGCGGCTGCCACAGCTCCCACTCCCAACAAGGGCGACACAGCCTGGATGCTGACTTCGACGGCGATGGTGCTGCTGATGTCGGTACCAGCACTGGCCTTGTTCTACGGCGGCCTGGTCCGCAAGAAGAACATGCTGTCGGTACTCATCCAAGTATTCGTGGTCTTCTCACTGATCACCGTACTTTGGTGTGTCTATGGGTACTCGCTGGCTTTCACCGAGGGCAATGCCTTCATCGGTGGACTCGGCAGGTTGTTCCTGAATGGCACCTTCAATCCAGCGGATGGCAGCTACTCCCTAGCGGCCACGTTCAGCAAGAACACTCCGTTGTATGAGCTGGTGTTCGTCGCCTTCCAGGCCACGTTCGCGGCGATCACGGTGTGCCTGATCCTCGGATCCATCGTCGAGCGCATCAAGTTCTCGGCACTGCTGATCTTCTGCGTGATCTGGTTCACCATCAGCTACCTGCCGATCGCGCACATGGTCTGGTTCTGGCAGGGACCGGATGCATACACCTCGGCTGACGTCGTCGATGCGATGAATGCCAAGGCGGGCCTGCTGTGGCAATGGGGTGCGCTGGACTTCGCCGGCGGCACCGTGGTGCACATCAACGCCGGTGTGGCCGGTCTGGTCGGCGCCTTCATGTTGGGCAAGCGCCTGGGCTTTGGTCGCGAGGCTATGCCGCCGCACAGTCTGACGATGACGATGATCGGCGCTTCGCTGCTGTGGTTCGGCTGGTTCGGCTTCAATGCCGGCTCGGCACTGGAAGCCAACGGCACGGCCGGTCTGGCCTTCATGAACACCTATCTGGCAACGGCCTGCGCGGTGATCTCCTGGACGTTCGGCGAATGGCTGCTGAAGGGTAAGCCCTCTCTGCTGGGTGCCGCTTCAGGCTGCGTCGCCGGTCTGGTGGCCATCACGCCCGCTGCAGGCAATGTGGGTATCCCGGGCGCCTTCGTCATCGGCCTGCTGGCTGGTCTGATCTGCCTGTGGGGCGTCACGGGGCTGAAGAGACTGATCAAGGCGGACGATTCGCTGGATGTGTTCGGCGTGCACGCGCTGGGCGGCATCTCCGGTGCGCTGCTGACGGGTATCTTCAATGCGCCTGCACTGGGTGGCCCGGGCTTCTATAACAACTGGTTCGAGATGAAGCCGGGCTACGGCGCCATCTTCGACCAGTTCCTCGTGCAGGCCAAGGCAGTTGGCCTCACGGTGGTGTGGACCGCGGTATCGGCCTACATCGCCTTCAAGATTGCTGACCTGATCGTCGGGCTGCGCGTCCCCGAAGACGCCGAGCGCGAAGGTCTGGACACTACCTCGCACGGTGAAATGGCTTATCACGACTGACAGGGTTCTCTCCTCCTGAATTGCCCCGGGCGTCCGCAAGGCTCCCGGGGCTTTTTTTTGGGTGCGAGTCGCGCGCGGCATGGACGGCGGCACGCCCTGCACCGGCTCGGGTATGCTTGCGCCATGCATTTGAGCTTTACGAAGATGCACGGCGCGGGCAACGACTTCATCGTCTTCGATCGTCCCGCCGGCATGGCACTGCCCAGCGCGGAGCAGTGGCGCGCCCTCGCGGATCGGCATCGCGGCATTGGCTTCGATCAGGCCATCGTGTTCGAACCGGCGCGAACGCCCGATACACTGGCTTATTACCGGATCTTCAATGCCGACGGCAGCGAGGTCGAGCAGTGTGGCAACGGTGCGCGCTGCGCGGTCCGGCTGCTGCAATTGCAGGGCCGCGCCGGCGACGGAGAGGTGACACTCGGCAGCCCGGCCGGCACGGTGCGCGGCCGCATCGGAGAAGGCGGCATCATCAGCGTCAACATGGGACCGCCGCGTTTTGATCCGGCCGCACTGCCATTCGTCGCACCGGCCAAAGCCCTGAGTTATGCCATCGAGATCGATGGGCAGAACTATGAGATCGGCGCGGTGTCGATGGGTAATCCACATGCCGTCCTGCGGGTGGTGGATGTGGAATCTGCACCGGTCGAGACCATCGGTCGGGCACTGCAGCAGCACACGCGCTTTCCGAAGCGGGTCAATGTCGGCTTCATGCAGATCATGGATGCCGGTCACATCCGTCTGCGGGTTTTCGAGCGCGGCGTCGGCGAGACGCTCGCCTGTGGCACGGGGATCTGCGCAGCGGTCGTGGTGGGACGCGCACAGGGGCTGCTGGCCGCGAATGTCGAAGTCCATGTGCCGGGCGGACGACTGAGCGTAAACTGGGAAGGTGGCGATGCGCCGGTCTGGCTGGCCGGTCCGGCGGCCGTCGCATTCACCGGTCAGATCGATGTTTGAGTGGATGAAGGGATCAAGAGGAAGGATGGCATGAGCAGCACTCCGGCACAGTCGGTGTCCACTTCAAGCGTGGATGAGAACGTACTGGTCCAGTACCTGCAGGACACTCCGGACTTCTTCGAGCGTCATGCCGCGCTCCTGACGCGGCTGCGCCTGCAGCATCCGCGCAGTGGCACCACCATCTCACTGATCGAGCGACAGGTGGAAGTGCTGCGCGCGAAACATGCTGCACTGGAAGAGCAGCTGGCGGAATTTGTCAGTGTGGCCCGGGCCAATGATGCACTGGCCGAAAAGATTCACCGCTTTGCCAGCCAGCTGATGCGGACCAACAGTTCAGCGGCGGCGCTGGCGCTGGTGGAAAAATGCCTGCGCGAGGAGTTCGACACGCCCTACGGTGCGCTGATCCTGCAGCGCGTGCCGGGTGCCGAGCTCAACGCACTGGGTGATGGTGCAGGCCACTTCGTGCGCCTGGTCGCTCCGGACGATCCGGGCTTCCTCAGCTTCGAAACGCTCTTTGCTGCTGGCAAGCCGCGCTGCGGCCAGGTGCGCGATTCACAGCGTACGTTCCTGTTCGGTGATGACGGGGCCAACATCGCCTCGGTGGCGCTGGTGCCGCTGACCGAGCTCTCGAGCGTCGGACTGCTGGCGCTGGGCAGCGTGGACAAGCAACGCTTCCATCCGGGCATGAGCACCGAATTCCTGGCACGCATGGGTTCATTGATTGCCGCAGCCATCTCCCGCAGCTGAGTCCGGCGGACCCGGCCTCGAATGGATTGACCGGTTCCGTCAGCATCTCGGCAGCGAACGCCGGCTCTCTCCGCATACCGTCAGCAATTACACCCGCGATCTGCTAGCGCTGCGCGAATGGTGTGCGCGCCGCGGTATTGGTGACTGGCGGACGCTGGATAATCAACACATACGCACCTTCGCTGCGCAGAGCCATGCCGCCGGACTCGGTCCGCGCAGTGTGCAGCGGCGGCTGTCGGCGGTGCGCACATTCTTCGAATATCTGCTGCGCGAGCGCGAGCTGACCGGCAACGCCGCCTACGACATCCGCGCGCCCAAAGGCAGTCGGCGCCTGCCCCATGCTATGGATGCGGATCAGATGGCGCGGCTTCTGGATTTCAAGCCGGCGGATGCTCTGGAAACACGCGACTTGGCGATCATGGAGCTGCTCTACTCTTCGGGTCTGCGACTCTCGGAGATGACCGGCCTGAATCTCGGCGATATCGATCTGGCTGATCGAACTGTGCGGGTGACCGGCAAGGGTAACCGCCAACGTATCGTGCCCGTTGGGAGCCATGCACTCACAGCGCTCCGGGCCTGGCTCAGCGAACGCAGCGGCTTAGCTAAAACGGATGAGACGGCGATCTTCGTCGGCCGGAATGGCAAACGCGTGGGCGCCCGCAATGTGCAATTGCGCATTGCGGCGCATGCCCGTCGGCAGGGACTGCCGCTGGGGGTACACCCTCACCTCTTCCGCCACTCTTTTGCCACGCATCTGCTGGAATCGAGCCGCGATCTGCGCGGTGTACAGGAGCTGCTCGGTCACGCCAACATCGGCACCACGCAAATCTATACGCACCTTGATTTCCAGCATCTGGCCCGCACCTACGAGAGTGCGCACCCGCGCGCGCGACGCCGCGGCTGAAATTCGTGTAGAGGCAACTGCTGATGAGCCACTTCGATCCCCATGGAACCACCATTCTTGCGGTACGCCGCGCCGGCCGCATTGCGCTGGGTGGTGACGGTCAAGTCACACTGGGCCAGACGGTCATGAAGAACAATGCGCGCAAGGTGCGCCGACTGTACAACGGCAAGGTGCTGGCGGGATTCGCCGGTGGTACTGCGGATGCTTTCACGCTATTCGAGCGCTTCGAAGGCAAGCTGGAGAAATTCGGCAACCTGACACGCGCGGCCATCGAGCTGGCGAAGGACTGGCGGAGCGATCGCTATTTACGGCGCCTCGAAGCACTGCTGCTGGTGGGCGATGCGCAGTCGCTGTTCGTGATTTCGGGAAATGGCGATGTCATCGAGCCGGAACATCCGCTGGTAGCCATCGGCTCAGGCGGAGCGTTTGCGCAGGCGGCCGCGCGGGCCTTGTATGAATCCACGGAGCTGCCGGCTCGCGAGATCACCGAGCGGGCACTGAATATTGCCGCCGATATCTGCATCTACACCAATCGCACGCTGACGATCGAGGAGCTGCCCGAGTGACGCCGCACCAGATCGTCCAGGAGCTGGACAAGCACATCGTGGGCCAAGGCGCGGCCAAGCGCGCCGTTGCCATCGCGCTGCGCAATCGCTGGCGTCGCGCTCAGGTGGAAGAGTCGTTGCGTCACGAGATCACGCCGAAGAACATTCTGATGATCGGGCCCACGGGTTGTGGCAAGACCGAGATCGCACGCCGCCTAGCACGGCTGGCCAATGCTCCGTTTGTAAAGGTTGAAGCCACGAAGTTCACCGAGGTCGGCTATGTCGGGCGCGAGGTGGATTCCATCATCAAGGAACTGGCCGATGTTTCGGTGAAGATGATGCGCGAGCAGGAAATGGCGCGAGTCCGCGATCAGGCCCGCACCGCCGCGCGCGAGCGTGTCCTCGACGTTCTGCTGCCGCGTCCAAAGCTCACCGGTTTTTCCACGGACGAACCGTCTGCGCCGCGCGATGCCGAGACGCGCAACAAGTTTCGCGACATGTTGATACGCGGAGAACTCGACGAACGCGATATCGAGATAGACGTGGCCGCGCTCCCGGGCGGCATCGACATCATGGCGCCTCCGGGCATGGAAGAGATGCAGCAGCAACTGCAGTCCATGTTCCAGAACCTCGGCAGCCAGCGCACACGCACCAAGCGCATGAAGGTTGGCGAGGCGCTCAAGATTCTGATCGATGAAGAAGCCGCCAAGCTGCTCAACGAAGAGGAGCTGCGCGCCCGCGCCGTCGCCGCTGCTGAACAAAACGGCATTGTGTTCATCGACGAACTGGACAAGATCGCCCGTCGCCAGGAGACCTCGGGTGCCGACGTCTCACGCGAGGGCGTGCAACGCGATCTGCTGCCACTGGTTGAAGGCTGCACGGTCTCGACGAAATACGGTTCGCTGAAGACGGATCATGTGCTGTTCATCGCCAGCGGCGCTTTTCACATGAGCAAGCCGTCGGACCTGATTCCGGAGTTACAGGGCCGCTTCCCGATCCGCGTCGAACTTGATTCGCTGAAGGTGGAGGATCTAGTGCGCATTCTCACTGAGCCGGATGCGTCACTGACGACACAGTACAGCGCCCTGTTGGCCACTGAGGGCGTGACGCTGCGCTTCGAACCAGATGCCGTCCGACGCATCGCCGAGATTGCGCATCATGTGAACGAACGGACCGAGAACATCGGTGCACGCCGGCTCCACACGGTCATGGAGCGACTGCTCGAAACACTGTCTTTCGAAGCCAGCGACCAGTCGGGCACCACACTGACCATCGATGCTGCCTACGTGGATGCGCATCTGGGCACGCTGTCGCGGGATGAGGACCTGAGCCGCTACATTCTTTGATCGCTTTGGAAGCACATGCATGAAATCGGCGGCAGGTGAAGAGATGAAGAAGGTTGCGACGGTACTGCCCACGCCTGAGGCGCATTGGGTCGGCGACGGCTTTCCGGTGCGTTCGCTGTTCTCTTACGGCTTGCAGGAGCCGGACATCAGCCCGTTCCTGCTGTTCGATCATGCCGGCCCGCACAGCTTCGGGCCCGGTGACGTAAAACGACCGCGCGGCGTCGGCGTGCATCCGCATCGCGGGTTCGAGACCGTGACCATCGTGTACCACGGCGAAGTTTCGCACCGCGACTCGGCTGGCCACGGCGGCACCATCGGTCCCGGAGATGTGCAATGGATGACCGCGGCCGGTGGCATCCTGCATGAGGAATTTCACTCGCCGAACTACACGCGCTCGGGCGGGCCTTTCCACATGGTGCAGTTGTGGGTGAATCTGCCGGCGAGTCATAAAATGAACCCGCCAGGCTATCAGGCCATTCTTGCCACAGAGATTCCCACTGTGGATCTCTCGGCCGGAGGTGGCGGTAAACTCCGTGTGATTGCCGGCGCGCAGGGTGATGTGTGCGGCCCTGCGCGCACCGTCACTCCCATGAATGTTTGGGATCTGCAACTGCGCAGCGGTCAGTCGGCAACGCTGACTGTGCCTGCGGGTCACAATGCGCTGGTGGCTGTACTCACAGGCCGGGTGCATGTCGGAGAGAATGCCGTGCCGGTGAAGCAGGATGAAGTAGCCGTGCTTGAGCGCTCCGGTATGGCACTGCGCATCACGGCCGACACTGATTGCATGGTGCTGGTACTCACGGGTGAGCCGTTGGGCGAGCGCGTGGTCGGTTACGGGCCCTTTGTAATGAACACCCGCGAGCAGATCATGCAGGCGATCGACGATTTCAACCGCGGCAAGTTCGGCGAGATGCCAATCGATCAGCCCGCAGTCTGAGCATCCAGCTCGGCCCAGCGGGCGTAGGTCGCTTCGATCTGCGCGGCCAGATCGGCCAGTCGCTGCAACTCGCGCTGCACCTCAGCCTGAGGGCGCGAGTAAAAAACCGGATCGCTGATCAAGGCTTCCAACGCTGAATGCTCGGACTCGAGAGCAGCAAGCCGCTCCGGCAGCGCATCGAGTTCGCGCTGGTCTTTGTACGAGCGCTTGCGCGCCTTGCCGGCCGCGGGGGCCGGTGCGGGCGCTGAGGCGCCGGCACTGGTCCGCGTGCTTCGTACGGTCTGACGTTTGGCGGCATCGTACTGTTCCCAGTCACTGTAGCCACCGACAAAATCCTGCACGGCGCCGCTGCCGTCCAGCACCAACAGGTCGGTCACCACATTGTCGAGGAATGCACGATCGTGGCTGACCAGTAGCAATGTACCGCTAAAGTCGGCCACGCATTCCTCAAGCAGCTCCAGCGTGTCCATGTCCAGATCGTTGGTCGGCTCGTCGAGCACCAGAAGATTGGCCGGCTGGGCAAACAAGCGCGCCAGTAGCAGGCGATTGCGCTCGCCGCCGGAGAGCGCACGCGCCGGTGTCTGCAACTGATCTGGACGAAACAGGAAGTCGCGCAGGTAGCCACTCACGTGGCGCGAGGCCCCGTTGATGAATACATGATCGCCGCGTTCCACGACGTTATGAGCCACCGACTCATCGAGCCGCAGCTGCATGCGCTGCTGGTCGTAGTAGGCCACATCGAGCCGGGTACCGAGACGTACATGCCCCGTAGCGGGCGGCAGTTCACCGAGAATCAGGCGCAGCAGCGTGCTCTTGCCGGCGCCATTGGGCCCGACGATACCGATACGGTCGCCGCGCATGATGCGCGTGCTGAAGTCGCGGATGATAGTGCGTCCACCCACCTCCACGTTCGCATGCTCGGCCTCGAACACCAGACGCCCTGAGACCGCTGCATCCTGTGCGGTGAGCTCGATACGTCCCTGGCGTTCGCGACGCTGCCGATGCTCCTCGCGCAGTGCGTACAGAGCACGTACACGGCCTTCATTGCGCGTGCGGCGTGCCTCGATACCTTTGCGGATCCAGGCCTCTTCCTGCGCCAGCTTCTTGTCGAACAGGGCATTGGCCTGTTCTTCCGCTGCCAGCAGTTGGGCTTTTTTGGCGGTGAAAGTCGTGTAGTTGCCCGTGGTGGAGAACAATCGGCCGCGATCCAGCTCAACGATACGCGTCGCCAGCCGATCGACGAAGCGGCGATCATGGCTTACGAACAGCAGCGCGCCGCGGTACGCGAGCAGGGTCTGTTCCAGCCATTCGATGGCAGCGATATCGAGATGGTTCGTAGGCTCGTCGAGCAGCAGGATGTCGGGCTCGCACACCAGCGCACGCGCCAGGAGAGCGCGACGGCGCCATCCGCCTGAGAGCTGCGAGAAACGCGCCTGTGCATCGAGCTGCAGGCGGGAGGCGATCTCCGCGACGCGCTGTTGCGCCCTCCAGGGCTCTGCCAACACATCCTGCGGGAGGCCGGCGGAGACCAGTTCACCGACGGTGGCATCGGTCTGGTCATCCAGGTCCTGACGCAGATGGGCCAGACGCGCCCCGGGTTGCAGCCAGACACTGCCGCTGTCGGGCTGCGCTTCACCGAGCGCGAGGCGCAGCAGCGAGGATTTGCCCTCGCCGTTACGACCGATCAGACAGACGCGCTCACGCTCATCCACCTGCAGCGTGGCGTGGTCGAGTAGAGGTCGCGAGCCGTAGGCCAGCGACACATCATCGAAACGCAGCAACATCCTTAGCTAGCCGGGATCAGCAAATGGTGAGTGCGCCCCGAAGGCATCCGTTGCGGAACGACGCAGCGCCTGAGGCACGCCGCAGCCATTGCCGCCGGGCCATCAGGTATCCGACTTTTCCAGCTTCTTGACCGGATCGGCGGGAGGCGCCGAGGTCTCGCCCTCTTTCATGGCGGACTTGAAGCCTTTGACGGCGGCACCGAGGTCGGAGCCGATGGTCTTCAGTTTCTTGGTGCCAAACACCAGCAGCACGACCAGCAGGATGATCAGCAGATGACGGGGAGCGAATAGATCCACGGTATGCCCTCCAGACACGAATGACCCCAAGGCCATTCACGCTATACAGACGAGTCCTGCGATACCCCGCGCGGCCATGCGACCGCGCACTCAACCGATGCGCTGTTAGCGGCGACCGGCTGGCTTACGAGCCGGAGCGGCTGCCGCACTCTTGGCGGCCACCTTCTTACCGGCGTCCTTGGGACGCGTCTTGCCGAAGGAACCCGCGTAGATCTTGCCGCGACGAGTCTTGCGATCACCCTTGCCCACTTGTCCGCTCCAGTCCTTGATCAGCGCAGATTGCGCGACGGCGAGTCTAGGGGGTTCCCTCCGCCGCCGCAATGCGAATGGGCCCTTGAGAGACACCGGGCGCACCGCGCGGTGCGCCCGAGAGGGGCCTTTCAGGCCGTCTCAGCGATAGCGCGAGAGCACCTTTGACAGGGCCGCCGCACCTGGGTTGAGCAGCTCATACGGCAGCTGGTTGAGTGCCGTATCGGGCGTGCCACTCAGTTCGTGGAATTCCTGCTGCTCCGGATTGATGTAAAGCAGGCCGGTCAGGTACTCGTGCTGCTTCTGACGCTCCACGAGGCGAGCCAGGGCGGCGCTGCGGTCGGTGGGGTCGTAGGAGTTATCCACCTTGTGCAGGACCACTTGGCTGCCATCATGCAGTGTCACAGGCAGCGACTCGCCTTCCTTGTAGGCCACCGAGATCTCGCGGGCCGGCGCCACGAAGTCCGCGTGCACGGCCTCCTCGTAATGCTCGCGCGAGTAGGTGTAGCTGCGGGTCGAACCCTCATGATCGTTGAACGTCACGCAGGGGGACAGAACATCGATCAGCGCGAAGCCCTTGTGATGCATGGCCGCGCGGATCAGCGGCACGAGCTGGGCCTTGTCGCCCGAGAAGCTGCGAGCCACGAAGCCGGCACCGAGTGTGATCGCCAGCTGGACGGGATCGATGGGCGGCTGGTTGTTCACATCGCCCTTCTTCAGGACGCTGCCCAGATCGGCGGATGCGGAGAACTGGCCCTTGGTCAGTCCGTACACGCCGTTGTTCTCGAGCATGTAGACCATGTTCAGATTGCGACGGATCGCATGACAGAACTGGCCCAGGCCGATCGAGAGCGAATCACCGTCACCGGAAACGCCGATGTAGTGCAGGTTGCGGTTGGCGGCATTCGCGCCGGTGGCCACGGACGGCATGCGGCCGTGCACCGAGTTGAAGCCGTGCGCGCCGCCAACGAAGTACGCCGTGGTCTTGGACGAGCAGCCGATGCCAGAGAGCTTGACCACGTTCTGCGGCGCCAGTGAGTTGGCCCAGCAAGCCTCGATGATGGCAGCCGTGATTGAATCGTGGCCGCAACCGGCGCAGAGCGTAGAGTTCGCGGCCTCGTAATCGCGGCGCGTCAGGCCCAGATCGTTCTTGGGCAGGTCCGGATGACGAACCTTGGGTTTGACCATGAATGTCATGTTGCTTACCTCACCAGCTGAGCGGCAGGACGCTGCTTGTCCTGGACCACGGCCATCACGCCGTCGACGATGTAGCTGGCGCTGATCGGCATGCCGTTGTAGTGGAGAATGCTGCGCATGACGCTCTTCTGTACTCCGGTCTCCAGCGTCAGCAGCGCGCGCAGCTGCGCGTCACGATTCTGCTCGACGACGAAGTTGATCTGGTGCGCATTCATGAAGGCCTCGACTTCCTCGCCAAACGGGAAGCCGCGGACACGCATGTAGTTGACGTGCACGCCCTGGGCACGGAGCCGCGCCAGGGCCTCACGTACGGCGCCGTCGCAGCTGCCGAGCGAAACGATCGAGAGCGTGTTGCGCGGATCCTGCTCCACCAACGCCGGCGGAACCAGCTTGCTGGCCGTGACGGATTTCTTGCGCAGACGGTCAAGGACGATCTGGTAGTCCTTGGAGTCTTCGGTGTAGCCGCCGTACTGGTTGTGACCAGAGCCGCGCGTGAAGAACGCGCCCTTCGGGTGCACGCCCGGCAGCGTGCGCTGCGGGATGCCGTCGCCGTCGTGATCGTAGTAGCGCCAGAACTTCTCGATCTTTTCCAGCTGCTCAGCGTTGAGAACCTTGCCACGGTCGGGCTGGTAGCTGTCGTCCCACTGGAATTCCTTGCACATCCAGTCGTTCATGCCGATGTCGAGATCGGACAGCACGAAGACCGGTGTCTGCAGGCGTTCAGCGAGGTCGAAGGCCGTACGAGCCATGTGGAAGCACTCTTCCGGATCGGCCGGATAGAGGCAGACATGCCGCGTGTCGCCGTGCGAGGCATAGGCCGTCGAGCGCAGGTCGCACTGCTGCGTGCGCGTCGGCATGCCAGTGGACGGGCCAACGCGCTGGACGTCAAACACCACCGCAGGAATCTCGGTGTAATAGGCCAGACCGAGGAACTCCTGCATCAGCGAGATACCCGGGCCGGAGGTGGCCGTGAAGGCGCGCGCCCCGTTCCAGCTGGCGCCGATGACCATGCCGATTGAGGCGAGTTCGTCTTCGGCCTGGATCATGACGAAGTTCTTGCGGCCGCTCTTCGGATCCACGCGCAGCTTCTCGCTGAACGCCTTGTAGGCGTCCATCAGCGAGGTCGACGGGGTGATCGGATACCAGGCGCCGACGGTGGCACCGGCGTAGACGCATCCAAGACCTGCTGCCGTATTGCCGTCGATCACGATGTGACCACGGGTGGCATCCATCTTCTCGATGTGCAGCGGCAGCGGGCACTGAAAGTTCTGCTGCGCGTAGTCGTAGCCCAGCTGGATGGCCTTCATGTTGGAGTCGACCAGCTGCGGCTTCTTGGCGTAGGTTTCAGCCAGCAGACCGCGCATGATGTCCAGGTCGATATTGCATAGCGCAGCCAATACACCTGCGTAGCAGATGTTCTTCATCAGGATGCGGGTGCGAACGCCCTGGAAATTCTCGTTGCACAGGCGCGCCAGCGGCACGCCGAGCACGGTGATGTCATCACGCTGCAACAGCGCCGAGCGCGGCCAGGTGGAGTCGTATACGAAGTAGCCGCCGGAGACGACTTCCTGCACGTCGCGGGCATAGGTCTCCGCGTTCAGGGCCACGACGATGTCGACGTTTGTGGCGCGGGCACGATGACCATCACGCGTGACGCGGATCTCGTACCAAGTGGGCATGCCCTGAATGTTGGACGGGAAGTAGTTCTTGCCGACCACGGGCACGCCGCTGCGGAAGATGGACTTCATCAACAGGCCGTTGGCACTGGCCGAGCCGGTGCCGTTGACGCTGGCGATCTTGATGGCGAAGTCGTTGACGCGATTGGCTGCTGCTGCAGGTGACATGAACTAGCTCCGGGCGGTGGCGACCGCGGCCTTGTCGCCCGCGTGCGGCCATTGGATGGTGGACTTCTGCATGTCCCACGCGGCGGTGGGGCAACGCTCGGCGCAGAGCCCGCAGTGCACGCAGAGGTTCTCGTCCTTGATCATGACGCGACCGGTCTGCGGCAGCGCGGCTGACACATACAGCCCCTGCTTGGCGTTGACGGCCGGAACACGCGTGCGGGTGCGCAGCTCTTCCTCGGTACCGTCCTGCGTGATCGTGAGGCAGTCCACCGGGCAAACGTCGATACAGGCATCGCACTCGATGCAAAGCTTCGAGGTGAACACGGTCTGGATGTCGCAGTTCAGGCAGCGCTGCACTTCGGCGGCGGCCTGCTCTGCGGTGAAGCCCAGCTCCACCTCGATGTTGATCTTTTTGAAGCGTTCCTTCAGAGACACGTGCGGCACGAGCTTGCGCTCGATCGGCGCGTAGTCGTTCTTGTACGCCCACTCGTGCATGCCCATCTTGCGGCTGGAGAGTGTGACGCCCGGCGCGGGACGCGTGGCATCGTCACCGGTTTCGAGGAACTGGTGGATAGAGAGCGCGGCCTGGTGACCATGCTCGACCGCCCAGATGATGTTCTTCGGGCCGAACGCGGCGTCACCGCCGAAGTAAACGCCGGCGCGCGTGGAGCGGAAGGTCTTTGGATCAACCTTGGGAACGCTCCACTTGTCGAATTCGATGCCGAGATCGCGCTCGATCCAGGGGAACGCATTCTCCTGACCAATGGCGAGGATCACGTCATCACAGGGGATGGTGGTCTCGCCGATGATCTTTTCCGACTTGATCTGAGTGCCGTTCATCTCGTATTCCATGACGTCAAACGTCATGCCTACGAGCTTGCCGCCTTCGGTCACGAAGGCCTTGGGCGAGTGATTGATGACGATCTCGACGTTCTCGGCCTCGGCGTCCTCGAGTTCCCACTCGGAGGCCTTGAAGAACGCACGCGGCTTGCGCGCCATGACCTTGACGCTCTTCGCACCGAGGCGGAGCGAGGTGCGGCAGCAGTCCATGGCGGTGTTGCCCACGCCGATGATGAGCACGCGATCGCCGATCTTGTCCAGATGGCCGAACGCCACGGACTCCAGCCAGTCAATGCCGATGTGGATGCGTTCGGTGCCCTGGCGGCCCGGCAGGTTCAGTTCCTTGCCCTTGGGAGCGCCGGAGCCGACGAACACCGCGTCGAAGCCGCCGGTTTCCAGCAGCTTGCGCATGCTCTGCACCGGCGTGCCGGTCTTGAGCTCAACACCCATGTCGAGGATGAGGCCGATTTCTTCGTCCAGCACGGACTGCGGCAGACGGAAGGACGGGATATTGCTGCGCATGAGGCCCCCGGGCACCTCAGAGCGCTCGAAAACGACGACTTCGTAACCCAGCGGGGCCAGGTCATTGGCCACGGTCAGCGACGACGGTCCGGCACCGATGCAGGCCACGCGCTTGCCGTTGCGGGGCAGCGGCTTGGGCAGCAACCCTTCCAGATCACCCTTCAGGTCGGCGGTGACGCGCTTGAGTCGGCAGATGGCTACCGGTTTTTCCTCGACGCGGCCGCGACGGCAGGCCGGTTCACAGGGCCGGTCGCAGACGCGGCCGAGGATGCCCGGGAACACGTTCGAGTGGCGGTTCAGCAGGTAGGCGTCGGTATAACGCCCCTGAGCGATGAGACGGATGTATTCCGGCACGTCGGTATGCGCGGGGCAGGCCCACTGGCAGTCGACGACCTTGTGGAAGTAGTCCGGATGCGAAGTGTCGGTGGGATTCATGTAACCTCGTTTATCAAGACTGTATAGCAAAACCGACGATTTGTTGCGAGCGCGACCATGACAGAAAATTTACCCATCGAGATCCGTCTGCGCACTGTTTCGCGGGTCTTGAGCATTGCCTTTGCCGATGGATCGAGCTTCGAGCTACCGTTCGAATACTTGCGAGTGAATTCGCCGTCTGCCGAAGTGCAGGGCCACGGACCCGGCCAACGGGTCACGGTGACAGGCAAAGAGAACGTGCAGATCACGCAGGTCGAGCCCGTGGGGCAGTACGCTGTACGGCTGGTCTTTGACGACGGTCACGATTCGGGCCTCTTCACATGGCAATATCTGCACCAGCTGGGCGCGCAGCGTGCCAAAGAAAAGGCCGGACATTGATGCCCGGCCCTTCCAACACAAGACCCCCGCTTGGCGGGACCCACTCCGGGGTCCGAGCCCGCGCGCATTTTGTTGCAATTGAGGGTGAATAGCCACCCTCTTTGGGCCCGAACAACCCATTGACTCAGAACGCATAATCGCGTAGGACGCCACGCCGGCAGCAGTGAATCGTATGGAACAGGACAAAAACACCGATTTCGGCTTCGAGCAGGTGGCCTGGCACGAGAAGGCTCGCCGGGTCCGTGGCGTGTTCGACTCGGTAGCCAGCCGCTACGACGTGATGAACGACCTGATGTCGGGCGGCGCGCATCGGCTCTGGAAGCGCTATGTGCTGTCACTGACGAATCTGAAGCCCGGTGGCCGCGCCCTCGACGTGGCCGGCGGCACCGGCGATCTGTCCATCGGCATGTCGCGTCAGGTCGGCCCCACCGGTCTGGTGCTGCTGACCGACATCAATGCCGCCATGCTGGCCGCCGGCCGCGACCGGCTGATCAACCGGGGGCTGGTGCAGAACATCGAATGCCTGCAGGCCAATGCGGAGTGCCTGCCCTTCGCTGATGCCAGCTTCGATTGCGTGACCATCGGATTTGGCCTGCGCAATGTGACGGACAAGGCGCGTGCGTTGCGCTCGATGCAGCGTGTGCTCAAGCCGGGTGGCCAGCTGCTGGTGCTGGAGTTTTCCAAGCCTGTGAGCCCAGCACTGGGTGAACTGTACGACCTGTACTCGTTCAAGGTGCTGCCGCAGCTGGGTCGCTGGGTGGCGCGAGATGCGGACAGCTACCGCTATCTGGCCGAGTCGATCCGCCGGCATCCAGATCAGGAGACGCTGCTGGCCATGATGGAAAATGCCGGGCTTGCGGATTGCCGTTACTACAATCTCACCGGCGGCATCGTCGCCGTGCATCGCGGCTTCCGGCGCTGACATGCTGCAGTCCTTGCTCAATAGCGCCCTCGATCGGGCTGTCAGCCGTGCGGTGAAGGACTCATCCCGCGCACGCGAACTGTGTGCACGACTCGACGGGCGCTCGGTCTGCATCGAGATCACCGGCAGTCCGTGGCGCGTACAGCTGGAGGGCCACGCCCTGCGGCTGCAGGCCCGCCTGCTCTCAGCGGATTCAGCGGAGCCGTCTGATGCCCGCATCCAGGGCAGTGCTGTGACGCTGCTCGGTGCATTGGGCGAAGCGCAGCGCGGACTGCTGCAAACTGGTTCGCTCCGCATCGAAGGCGATGCAGAAGTGGCGCAGGCCTGCAGTGAGCTGCTGCAGACGCTGCGACCGGACATCGAAGACATGCTGGGGCGCAGAGTTGGACCGGTGAATGCCCACCTGCTCTGGCGCGGGGCGCGGGCCGCATGGACTCAGGGCAGCACGCTGCTGCGCGACCAGTCGCGCAACGCCGCCGACTGGCTGGCCCATGAGCGTCGCGCACTGGTTCCGGCACCTGAGGCCGAACACCGTTATCGGCAGATCGAAGCGGCGCGCGATCAACTCGACCGCCTGGAGGCGCGAGTGAGAGTGCTGGAGACACGCCCATGAAACTGCGGGTGATGGCGCGGCTGATCCAGATCCAGCGCACACTGGTGCGTCACCGGCTGGACGGACTGGTGCGTGCGACGCACCTGTACCGGCCACTGCGCGTTCTCTTTTATTTCTCCCCCTGGACTTGGTTCCAGCGTCGCCGTAGCGACGATCGCGCGGTGCAACTGCGCCTGGCACTGGAAGAGCTGGGACCGATCTTCGTGAAGTTCGGCCAGGCTCTCTCGACGCGGCGCGATCTGCTGCCTGCAGACATTGCCGACGAGCTGGCGAAGCTGCAGGACCGGGTGCCGCCATTTGCCGGGAGCGAAGCGCGCGCCACCATCGAGCGCAGCTTCGGCAAACCCTGCGACGAACTCTTCAGCCGCTTTGAGGAGCAGCCACTGGCAGCGGCATCGATCGCGCAGGTACACGTTGCCGCGCTGCCCGATGGCCGCGAAGTAGTGGTCAAGGTGTTGCGCCCGGGAATGCGCGCCGTGATCGGTCGCGACCTGGAGGTGCTGCACGCGCTAGCGCGACTGGCCGCGCGCTGGTGGCCCGAGGCGCGGCGCCTGAAACCGACGGAAATCGTCGCCGAATACGAAAAGACCATCGTCGACGAACTCGATCTGATGCGCGAGGCGGCCAACGCCTCTCAGCTCAAGCGCAACTTTGCCGGCTCACAGCTGCTGTATGTCCCCGAGGTGCACTGGGACTACTGCCGCACTGAAGTCATGGTGATGGAGCGCATCCATGGCGTTCCCATTGGCGATCTGGAGCGACTGCGTGCGCTGAATGTGGACTTCCGCGTGCTGGCGGAAAACGGCGTGGAGATTTTCTTCACGCAGGTGTTTCACCACAACTTCTTCCATGCCGATATGCACCCGGGCAACATCTTCGTGCTCACCGATGATCCGCGCCAGCCGCGCTATGCAGCGGTCGACTTCGGCATTGTCGGCACGCTCGACGCACGCGATCAGCGCTATCTAGCCGAAAATTTTCTTGCGGTATTCGAGCGCAATTACCGGCGCGTGGCCGAACTGCATCTGGAATCCGGCTGGGTACCGCGCACCGCGCGTGTCGATGAAATGGAATCCGTGATCCGCACAATCTGCGAGCCGATCTTCGATCGGCCGCTGCGCGAAGTGTCATTCGGCACCGTGCTGCTGCGGCTGCTCGAAGCGCTGCGACGATTCGATGGACAGATCCAGCCGCAACTGATCCTGCTGCAGAAGACGCTGCTGAATGTCGAGGGATTGGGCCGACAGCTGTATCCGGAACTGAACATCTGGCAGACCGCGACGCCGGTGCTGCGCCAGTGGATGCGTCAGCGAATCAGTCCGCTGCGTCTGCTGCGTGACCTGCGGGCCCAGTTACCGGATGTGCTGGATGCGTTGCGTGCGGCGCCTTCGATGGCCAAGCGTCTTGTCGCGCAGGTCGAGAAGGGTGAACTGCATGTCCCGGTGGACAACTCCGCGTTGGAGGCGCTGCGCGCCGAAATGCGCGCTGCGGGTCGTCGCCGTGACTGGTTGATGGCTGCAGGCTTCTTGTTGCTGGCTGCCGCTGCGTTCTTCTCGACCCATTAGCGTGAGCGCATCAGCGGCAGTCCGCCGCGTGGCTCGATCCACAGTCCTCTGGCACGGCCGCATAACTCGCCGTTGCCGTCGAACAGCGCGGTGCCAACCTCATACTTGCGACCGCTGACAGCAATCCGCCACCCGATGACGACGCAGGGCTCATCCACGTGCACCCGCCGATCGAGATGCGCAGCGCACTCGCCGAGCAGCATCGGCACCCCATCGGCGCGGGCGGCGAAATAGCCCGGACAATCGAGCGCGGCCCACATGAACTCAGGGGCCACGCGCCCGTCGCCCTGATCGAGAGAGGCATCCGGCATCCAAGGCGCGGCAACCATCGAATGATCGGCGCTATCGCCGGCGAAGATGCGCAATCCATCACCACGATGGCGCTGATCACCACAGACAAAGCAGCCCGGGAACGGATGGTGACCGAACGGAAGAAAATGCCGCGACGCAGCCAGCGCCGTCACGTAATCGGGTGGATGCGGCACCCGCAAGTCCAACCGGGTTGGCCGGGCTGTGGCCAGCAACTGCCCGGCGTGGTGCAGTTCCAGGCCTTCCGCAGTGTCCTGGACGTGCAGCGGTACATCGAGCGGCACAGGCTTAACCAGACGTACGCTGACCGTAGTGGTGGCGAAGGCAGCCAGTCGGCCAGCCAGATAACCGCCGTTGGCGGCGCCCGGCGGCCCACAGAATCGCGACGCGATGGAGAACTCCGGCATGGGGCAGACGCTAGCGCGTCAGCGCCGGTGTTTCAATCGTGTTGAGCCGATCCATAGTGCGGGTCGCGTAATTGGGCTCGCCAGAGCAGCCAGCCGGCTGCGGTGAGCGCAAAGCAACACAGCGCCATGCGCTGCATAGTGATGGATATCCAGGGCGCGACGAGGCCCATCATCAGCGCGCTCATGATCATGCTGTAGAACGCCTGCGCCGAGGAGGCAGCGCCGCGCGAATGAGGAAAGAGATCGAGTACCCGCAGCGTGACCACTGGAAAGATGATCTGCACTGACACAGCGAGACTGAACAGCAGGAGCTGTTGCAGGATCAGAGGCGCATGCGGCAGAAACCACTGCAGCACAAGCATGACGAGATTTACCAGAAGACAGCCGTGATAGCCCCAGCGAATCATGCGCTCAGGTTCGATGCGCCCAGCTGCCCTACCGCTGAACCATGCACCGGTGGAATAGCCCAGGACGATCGGAATGAACAGCATGCCAAAGTGCGTCTCTGACAGATGCCAGTGATCGAGCACAATGGCCGGAGCCGCGCCGACATAGGCGAGCAGCGCGATGAAGCACAGCACGCTCGATGAGGTCATCGCCTGAAAGCGACGATGGGTCAGCACGCGCATCACATTACGTGTCAGCACACCGAGATGCAGCTCCGTACGCTTCTCGGGCGGATGTGTCTCAGGCAGCCAGATGATCGTGGCGATGAGCAGTAGCGTTCCGAACAATGCCATCGTGCCGAAGACGGCGTGCCAGCCGAACCAGACATGCACCCAGCCACCGATCACCGGCGCCAGCGCCGGCCCGAGCGCGAAAATCATCGTGATGGAACTCATCACGCGCTGTGCCTGCACACCGCTATAGCAGTCGCGAACCACGGCACGGCCGACGGTGTTGCCCACACCTGCGACCATGCCTTGCAGCGCGCGGCAGCAGAGCAGCGCGACAAAACTGGTCGCGAACGTGCTGCCCAATGAAGCGAGGATATACAGTGCGAGCGCAGCGATGACGACGCGGCGGCGACCGAGCGCATCCGACATCGAGCCGTGCACCAGTGACATGCAGGCATTCGGCACCATGAAGGCGGTGAGAATCTGCTGGGCCTGCAGCGGCGTGAGGTTGAGGTCCGCGCTGATCGCACGCAGCGACGGGAAGAAGGAGTCGATGGTGTACGGTCCGAGCGTCGAGAGCGACGCCAGCAGTACGGTTAGCCCCGCAGTGCGGCCAGCCATGCCTGCGGCGATTCACCGCGCTCCAGAACTTCCACCAATGCCGAGCCAACGATGACGCCGTCGACATGACCACGTAGCCGCGCAACCTGGTCACGGCTGCGAATACCGAATCCGGCACACACCGGCACCGGCGCGATCGCGCGCACACGCTCCAGATAATCCACCACGTTATCGGGCACGGCCACATTCTTGCCAGTGGTACCCGTCATGGTGACGGCATAGATGAATCCCTGGCTGGCCTGACAGAGACGCTGCATGCGCTCGGGCGTGGTCACCGGCGTAACCATTTGCACCAGTGCCAAGCCCAACGGATCCAGTGCGGCGCCCAGCTGCGCACTCTCATCAAGCGGCAGATCCGGCACGATGAATCCGCAGACCCGCGCACGCAGCGCCTCGCGCGCCAGTCGCTCGAAACCGAAGGACATCAGCGGATTCAGGTAACTCATCAATAGCAGCGGCGTGTCGAGCGCCGGCATGGCTGCCAGCTCAGCGAGGATCCATTTCAGCGTCACGCCCTGACGCAATGCCGATTCGCTGGAGCGCTGGATGGTGACACCGTCGGCCATCGGATCTGAAAACGGCACCCCGATTTCGACGACGTCGGCGCCGGCGGCAATGGCCGTCAGATGCTCGCGGAACTGGTCTCGGCTGGGAAAGCCCGCCGTCATGAAGGCAACCAGTGCCGGACCGTCGGCTGCCGCCGCACGGCGCCGCAGCGCCTGGGAAATGCGTTCGCGTGGCAGCAGACTCATGACTTCACCGCATCGAGTTGTTTGATCAGGGTTTGCGACAGTGTCGGCATGTCCTTATCACCGCGACCGGACAATCCAAGCAGCATGCGCTTGCCCGGGTTGGCCTGCGCCCAGCGCTTGGCGCCAGCCAGTGCATGCGCCGTTTCAATTGCCGGCAGGATACCCTCGAATTCACAGCATTCCTTCAGCGCTGCCAGCGCCTCGTCGTCACTCGCCGATTCATAGCGGACGCGACCGCAGGCGAGCAGCGCGGCGTGCTCGGGACCGACCCCTGGATAATCCAGTCCTGCGGAAACCGAGTGTGTTTCCTGAATCTGCCCGTGCTCATCCTGTAACAACAAAGTCTGGCAGCCATGCAGCACGCCGGGACGCCCGCCCACCAGCGTTGCGGCATTCTGTCCAAGACCCGGGCCGGTGCCTCCGGCCTCGATGCCGAGGATCTGCACCGCACGATCGCCGACGAAGGGATGGAACAATCCGATTGCGTTGGAACCGCCGCCGACGCAGGCAATGACCAGATCGGGCAGTGCACCGCAGCGCTGCTGAAACTGGGTGCGTGCCTCACGACCAATGACGGCCTGCAGCTCGCGCACGAGATAGGGATAGGGATGAGCGCCCACTGCGGAACCGAGGATGTAGAAGGTTCCATCCGGATCACCCACCCAGTCGCGCATGGCTTCATCGATCGCAGCGCGCAGCGTGCGATCACCGCTGGTGACGCCGACCACTTTGGCACCGAGCAGCCGCATGCGTCCGACATTGGGTGCCTGGCGCTCCATGTCCACGGCACCCATGTACACCGTACACGGCATCCCCAGACGCGCACAGGCAGCGGCCGTTGCCACACCATGCTGACCAGCACCGGTCTCGGCGACGATACGACGCGCACCGAGGCGGCGCGCCAGCAGCGCCTGCCCCATGGCGTTATTGATCTTGTGTGCACCGGTGTGCGCAAGGTCCTCGCGCTTGAGCCATAGCTCAGCACCCCAGCGCTCCGACAGTCGCGGCGCAAAGGTCAGCGCCGTCGGACGACCCACCCAGTTCGTCAGCTGCTCATTCAGTTCGGCCTGATATTCGGGATCAGACAGCCAGCGTTGGACGCCGGCGGTGAGCCGCTCGTGTGCATGCACCAGCGTCTCCGGCACATAGCGGCCACCGAAAGGCCCGAAGCGCCCTTGGGCATCCGGGCAGCGGCCGTGGATCATGTCATCGAGCAGGCTTGCGCGCTGCGAAGCGTTCAACAGTTCAGTCATACGATTCCTGCCTCGGAAAACGCGGCCCGTGCCGCGGCCGTAAATTCTGCAATCTTGCTCGTGCTCTTCACGCCCGGCTCCGCCTCGACGCCGCTGGAGGTGTCCACACCAAAGGGGCGCACCGCACGAATCGCAGCGGCGACATTCGCCGGGTTCAAGCCGCCTGCCAACGTCAGTCGCGTGGCCTGTGCCATGCGTGCTGCCTCCTGCCAGTCGCTGAGCTGTCCGGTGCCACTGTGCGGCCCCTCGAACAACACGCGTGCCGGCAGTGCGCCACAGAATGAGTGCTCGGCACCGGAGCGCAACACCGGCAGACGTGGGAGTGTATCCGGCAACTTCAGCCGGTCGAAATCCGCGATATCGGTCTGGAGGGCGTCAGGCCTGAACACGCGGATCACTTCATCGACCAGCATCTGGTCCGGGTGGCGCGCAACGGCGATGCACTGCACACGATGCCGCGCAGGAGCCGCCAGTTCAGCCGCACGCTGCGGCGTCACCTGCCGCACCGAGGGCGCGAAGACGAAACCGATGGCATCCACGCCTGCTGCCAGCGCAGCTTCCACGGCCGCCTCGTCAGTCATGCCACAGATTTTGATCCAGCCACTCATGTGCGTCCCGCTGCGAGCAGCTCGCGCACCTTGGCAGCCGGCTCCGCACTCTTCATCAATGCACCACCTACCAACGCGAGCGTGTAGCCGGCCTGCGCCAGCCGCGCCACATCGGCGGCGGTTTCAACGCCGCTCTCGGCGACGCGCGGCGCATTGCGCGGCAGATGTTCAGCCAGTTGCAGTAGGCGATCGGGAACGACCTGCAGTGTCATCAGGTCTCGACTGTTGATACCCAGGAGCAGCGGCGCATCGGCCTGCAGCGCGTTGGCTCGGTGCGTCTGGAGAAACTTTTCAGCGAGCGCCAGATCCGCTTCGTCGAAAGCTTCGAGCAGTACGAACAGTCCGAGGCGCGCAGCCATGTCGAGCAGCGCAGCGATAGCCTCGGGCGGAATCATGCGCAAGATGACCAGCACACCTCCGGCACCCGCCACACGCGCTTCGATGACCTGATAGGGATCGACAAGGAAGTCCTTGCGCATTGCGGGGGCACGGTTGCCGAGTGCATGGGCAGCAATCTGCAAATGTTCGAGCGTGCCGTCGAAGCGACTGGGCTCGGTCAGGACTGAGATGGCGGCAGCACCGGCCTCGACGTATTGCGTGACGCGCGCAGCTACGTCTTCATCAGTGCCTCGCAATGCGCCCAGCGCGGGTGATCGCAGCTTCACTTCGGCGATCAGATCGAAGCCCTGCGGCGAGAGCCGCAGCCGTGGCGGCGCCGGTAGGGCCAGGGCACGATCGAGCAGCGCAGCCTCACTCACCTCGCGACGCGCCGCCTCGACACGCGCGCGGCTCGACGCCGCCATCATGGCGAGAAAACCGCTGTCGACTGGCGTAGCCTGCTTCATGTCCGGTTCTTTACCTTCGCCCGACCGAGAAACGCAGGAAGTTCTCCATCATCTGCGGACCCGCCGGCGTCAGCACACTTTCGGGATGGAACTGCACACCTTCGATGCAGAGCGTGCGATGCCGCAGGCCCATGATCTCGCCTTCCTTTGTGCGCGCCGTCACTTGCAACTCCGGCGGCAGGCTGGACTCCTCGGCGATCAGCGAATGATAGCGGCCTACTTCGCAGGGATTGTCGATGCCGGAGAATACGCCTGCGCCGTCATGCTCGATCAGCGAAGTCTTGCCATGCATCAGCCGCGGCGCGCGCACCACATGACCACCGAATGCCTCAGTGATGGACTGATGTCCGAGACAGACACCCAGCACCGGAATCTGCCCGGCGAAGTGACGGATCATTTCGATCGATACGCCCGCCTGCTGCGGCGTGCCGGGTCCGGGCGAGATGCACAGGTGCGTCGGAGCGAGCTCCTCGGCCTCAGCGGTGGTGATGGCGTCGTTGCGATACACACGCACGTCCGCACCAATGACCAGGAACGCCTGCACTAGGTTGTAGGTGAAGGAATCGTAGTTGTCGATCAGCAGCAGACGCGCGCTCACAGCCCTTCCTCCGCCAGCTTCAGCGCGCGCACGGCCGCGGCGCTCTTGGCCAGGATCTCGTCGTGCTCCGCCTCGGGCCGACTGTCGGCAACGATGCCGGCACCGGCCTGATAGCTGTATTCATCGCCGTGAAAGACCAGCGAGCGGATGGTGATGGCCTGATCCATTTCACCCTGGGCACCGAAATAGCCTACGGTGCCGCCGTAGAGCCCGCGTCGCACCGGCTCGAGCTCTTCAATGATTTCCATTGCCCGCACCTTCGGCGCACCCACCAGCGTGCCGGCGGGGAAACAGGCCGCAAACAGATCGAAGGCGTCCGTGCCCGCGGCGAGCTCGCCGCGCACACCGCTGACGATGTGCATCACATGACTGTAGCGTTCGATGGCTCGGTAAGGATTCACATGCACAGTGCCTGCGCGGGCCACACGACCGAGATCGTTGCGCGCCAGATCCACCAGCATCACATGCTCGGCACTTTCCTTCGGATCGGCCAGCAGTTGCACCTCGCGCGCGCGGTCGATGTCCGGATCGTCGGAGCGCGGCAGCGTGCCGGCGATGGGCCGAAGCTCCGCTTGGCCGTGATGCAGTTTCACCAGTGCCTCGGGCGAAGAGCCGACCACAGTGAGCTCGCCCAGCTGGCAATAGAACATGTACGGCGACGGATT
>CAYFPW010000003.1:0-25220 GCA_964345055.1 uncultured Steroidobacteraceae bacterium
CGGCAACGGGCGCGGCGGCACCGGGATTCAAGACAGGTCCAGGACGCACTCCATCTCGACGCGTGCGCCACGAGGCAATGCAGCGACGCCCACCGCGGCGCGCGCCGGGTAAGGCTGCTGGAAGTAGGTGGCCATGATCTCGTTGACCCGCGGGAAATGCGCCAGGTCCGTCAGGAAGACAGACAGCTTCACGACGTTGGCGAGGGATCCGCCGGCCGCCGCGGCGATCGCGGCGAGATTGTCGAAGGAGCGCCGGATCTCCGCATCGATGTCGCCGCTCACCAGCGTGCCGGTGACCGGATCGAGTGGAATCTGCCCTGAAACATAAACGGTGTTGCCGCAGCGCACCGCCTGCGAATAAGTACCGATGGCCTTGGGTGCGTTGTCGGTGTGGATGATCGAACGGCTCATGCCTGTGGTAACTCCTTTTTGCGCTGGGGTGCTGCGACGGTGCGCGTCACACGCAACACATCGGGCATGCGGTGAAGGATACGCACTATCTTCGCCAGATGCTGCCGGTCTCGCACTTCGAGGACGAACACCATGTCGGATGTTTCGGCATCGTGGGTTTCGACGGTCACGTGGTTGATATTGGTTTGCGTCGCTGCAATCGCTGCCGAGAGTGCGGCCAGTGTGCCCATGCGATTGGTGCTCTGCACGCGCAGCTCCGACAGGAACAGTCGGCCGGTGGAAGGCTGCCAATCCACCGGCAGCCAGTTCTCCGGGTGCCGGTGAAAGTCTTCGACATTGGCACAGCTCTCACGATGGATCACCACACCCCGGCCGGAGCTGAGGAACGCGATGATGGAATCGCCGGGGATCGGATAGCAGCAGTGTGCATAGGTGATCAGCAAGCCTTCGGTGCCAGCGATGCTCAGCGCAGCGCGCCCGGAGTCCGCGACCTCTCCGGTGCGAATCCCTGTACTGGATAGCAGCCGGCGTGCCACCAGAGGGGCCAGTCGTTCGCCCAAACCGATCTTCTCGAACAGTTCATCGCTGCTGTGCAGGCCGAAATCGTCCAGCGCAGATCGCATCTGCGACTCGGGCAGAGATTCGAGCTTGAGATCGAATTCGATCAGGGCCTGACGCAGCAGTCTGCGTCCGAGGTCGATGGCCTCGCTCTGCCGCAGATTCTTCAGATAGTGTCGGATGGCAGTGCGCGCTTTCGCGGTCACGACGAAGTTGACCCATGCCGGATTCGGGTTCGCGCCCTTGGCGGTGATGATCTGCACCTGCTGGCCATTGCGCAGCACCTGGCGGAGCGGCGCGAGCCTGCGATCCACTTTGGCGGCGACGGAGCGGTTGCCGACGTCGGTGTGCACCGCGTAGGCGAAATCCACCACGGTTGCGCCGCGCGGCAGGCGCAGGATTTCGCCCTTGGGCGTGAAGACGTAGACCTTGTCCGGAAACAGGTCGACCTTGACGCTCTCGATGAATTCCTCGGGATTGCCCCCGTCCTGCATTTCGACCAGTGCCGTCAGCCAAGCACGAGCCCGCTCCTGCTGCGCTGATCCCTCACTCGAATCTTCCTTGTACTTCCAGTGTGCCGCGACGCCGGATTCGGCCACGCGATCCATGTCTACGGTGCGCATCTGCACTTCGATCGGTACGCCGTTGGGACCGAACAAGGTCGTGTGGAGCGACTGGTAACCGTTGGCACGCGGAATCGCGATGTAATCCTTGAAGCGCCCAGGCATCGGCCGATGCACGCTATGCACTACGCCGAGCGTGCGATAGCAGGTGTCCACCGTATCCACGATGATGCGCAGCCCGTAGACGTCGACGATCTCCGAAAGAGGCGCGTGCTTGCGCAACATCTTCTTATAAATGCTGTACAGATGTTTCTCGCGCGCTTCCACCTTAGCTGCGATCCCGGCCTTCTTGAGCGCTGCGTCCAGCTGATCACGGATCTTCGCCAGAAATTCCTTCTGGTTGCCGCGGGCCCGCTTCAGTGCTCGCCCGATGACCCGGTAGCGCTGCGGATAGAGTGCGCGGAACCCCAAGTCCTCGAGCTCGAGCTTCATGTTGTAGAGGCCGAGCCGTTCGGCGACCGGTGCGTAGATGTCCAGCGTCTCGCGCGCCGTCTGTCGACGCTTGATCGGCGACATCGCGTCGATGGTGCGCAGGTTGTGTGTGCGGTCAGCCAGCTTGACCAGCATCACGCGCAGATCCTGCACCATGGCCAGCAGCATTTTGCGGAAGCTCTCCGCCTGCGCCTCGGCACGGTTGCGAAACTGCAAATGGTCGAGCTTGGTGACACCGTCGACGATGGACGCCACGTCCTGACCGAAGCGCGCCGCCAGTTCTTCCTTGGCGATCGGCGTGTCTTCGATGACGTCGTGGAGGATGGCGCCGATGATGGTGTCGGCGTCGAGATGCAGTTCGGCGAGTATTTCCGCCGCTGCCACCGGGTGTGTGATGTAGGGCTCGCCCGAGGCGCGCTTCTGACCCTGATGAGCGCTGGCCCCGAACTCCGCGGCCTCGCTGATTCTCTTGACCTGATCCGGGGGCAGGTAGCTGCTGACGCGGGCCAGCAGCTCCTTCAGGCCCGGGGTGCGTCGGTTGCCGGGGAGCAGTCCCAGAATCGTCGACGCATAGTCCATGGGTTCTCTTTGGCTAGCTCACCGCTCAGCCGTCCGCTCTTCAGTCGTCCCGGTCCATCAGGCCAAACTGCGGCGCCCGGAAACCAATGTCCTGCTCCAGCTCTGGCGCTGGCGGCGGCTCGGGCTCCGGCTCACGCAGCATTTCCGGGGTCACCATGCCGGCAGCGATCTCGCGCAGCGCCACCACCGTGGGCTTGTCGTTCTCCAGAGGTACCGCAGCTTCGGCGCCGTTGGCGATGCGACGGGCGCGCTGGGAAGCCAGCAGCACCAGCTCGAACAGGTTATCGACGTTCTGCAGACAGTCTTCGACGGTGACTCGGGCCATGGCGGCTCATTCCTGAGATTCAAAACGGGATTTGGACCCGAATATTAGGGCAAAACCGCTGCTTAAGCCACCAATTGCGCCAGAAGCGGTGCCAGTTCCGGGCGATCGCTCCGCAGGGCTGCCCCGCGGCCGCCGATGATGTCCTGCAGCTGCGCCAGCGCAGTCTCGAACTGGTCATTGACCACCGCATAGTCGAATTCTGGGCAGTGCGACATATCGCTGGCCGCGTCGCGCAGCCGGCGGGCGATCACCTCGTCGCTGTCCGTCAGTCGGCTCCGCAGCCGCCGCTCCAGTTCTGCGCGCGATGGCGGCAGGATGAAGATGCTGATGCAGTCCGGCTGTGCCGCGCGCACCTGCCGAGCGCCCTGCCAGTCGATTTCCAGCAGCACATCGCGCCCGCTGGCCAGCAGCGCGCCCACCTGATCACGACCAGTGCCGTAGTAATTGTCGAAGACCTGAGCGGATTCGAGGAAGGCGCCGGCTGCGCGCAGTCGCTGGAACTCCGGCACCGGTATGAAGTGATAGTCCCGTCCGTCCTCTTCGTTGGGGCGTTGGGCGCGCGTGGTGTGCGAGACCGACACGCACAGTGACGGCGATCTGGCGAGCAGCGCCTTGCACAGGCTGGTCTTGCCAGCGCCGGAGGGCGCGGAGATCACATAGAGTCGGGTAGGGCGGTTCATCGGGTCAGAACTTTATGCACTACTCGATGTTCTGCACCTGTTCGCGCATCTGCTCGATCAATACCTTCATCTCGACAGCAGCGCGGGTGGTCTCCAGATCCTGAGACTTGGACGACAGCGTGTTCGCCTCGCGGTTGAATTCCTGCAGCAGGAAGTCGAGCCGCCGTCCCGCGGGCTCGGGGGCATCCAGCGTGCGACGCGCCTCGGTGATGTGCCCGACGAGGCGGTCCAATTCCTCGGCAACGTCCAGCCGCTGCAGCAGCAACACGATTTCCTGCTCCAGTCGGTCCTGATTGAGGTCGCCGCCGAGCTCGCCCAGCCGTTCCTCGAGTCGCGCGCGCACCTTTTGATGAATCTCGGGCAGGCGTGTACGTACTTCGTTGACCAGGGTGCCCAGCGATTCGCAGCGCTGCACAATCAACGCGGCCAGCCGTGCGCCTTCGCGCAGCCGGGCCTGTTGCAACTCGCGCAACGCCTTGTCGAGCAGATCGCTGGCAGCAGCGGGCAGTGCCTCGAGGGCGGTCGTGTCTTCGCGGACGACACCTGGCCAGCGCAGCACGTCCACGGCATTGATGTGTGCCTGCACGGGTGTTGAGTCTGTGACCCGTCGCGCGGCAGAGAGCAGCTGGCTGAGCAGATTCTCATCGATTTCCAAAGCGCCAGCCGCCGCAGCCTGCGGGCGGTGTTGGATGGTGCAATCCACCTTGCCACGACGCAGGCCCGACTGTAGGCGGGAGCGCAGCTCGCTTTCGAGCGAGCGGCAGCTATCCGGCAGACGCAGCGAGACGTCGAGGAAGCGGTGGTTCACGCTGCGCAATTCGCATACCAGCGCGCCCCAGGGGCCGCTGGCTTCGACTCGCGCAAAACCTGTCATGCTGGCTAACTTCATTTACTATGCGGTGCAGTTTAGCCAAAAGCGATGGAATGCGCTGCACGGGTGAGCTGGTTGCGTTTTGAGAAGTCGGAAATCAGCCTCGTCGGAGCGCAAGACTCTACATTAGCCGTAGCGCTGCGATGCCAGGATTGAAAACATGAATACACGCCCCGGCGGCCGCGCGGCCGACCAATTACGACCGATCCGTTTCACCCGTGATTTCACGCGTTACGCCGAAGGTTCGGTGCTCGTGGAGTTTGGCAACACCCGGGTGCTTTGCACGGCATCGGTCGAGGAGTCCGTACCCGGCTTCCTGCGCGGCAAGGGTCAGGGCTGGGTCACTGCCGAATACGGCATGCTGCCCCGTGCCACACACACGCGATCCGCGCGCGAGGCGGCACGCGGCAAGCAGACCGGTCGCACACAGGAAATCCAGAGGCTGATCGGCCGTTCGCTGCGGGCCGTGGTGGACATGCGCGCGCTGGGCGAGCGCACCGTCACTGTGGATTGCGATGTGCTGCAGGCCGATGGCGGCACGCGCACCGCTGCAATCACCGGCGGGTTCGTTGCACTGGCCGATGCCATCGAATCACTGCGCCGTCGCGGCGCGCTCTCCGGATCGCCGCTCCATGGGCAGGTAGCGGCGGTTTCCGTCGGCATCGTGGGGGGTGTTCCGGTGTTGGATCTTGAATACGCCGAGGACTCGGTGGCCGAGACAGATATGAACGTGGTCATGAATAACGGCGGCGCTTTCATCGAAGTGCAGGGCACCGCTGAGGGGCATGCGTTCCGGCGCCACGAACTCGATGTGCTACTGAATCTGGCAGCCGGTGGCATCAGTGAACTGTGCGCGCTGCAATTGCAGGCGCTCAACGACTGAAGGCGCCGCGATGCGCGTGGTACTGGCAACGTCCAATCCCGGCAAGCAGCGGGAGTTCGCTGCACTACTGGCTCCCTTTGGCATGGAGCTGCTTTTGCAGTCGCAGCTCGGTGTCGATTCACCGCCTGAAACCGGTGCCAGCTTTGCCGCCAATGCGCTGCTGAAGGCAGCTTACGCGGCGCAATGCACGGGCCTTCCGGCGCTGGCCGATGACTCGGGTCTTGAGGTTGATGCGCTGGGCGGCGCGCCTGGCGTCCGTTCGGCGCGCTACGCGGGTGAGCATGCGAGCGACGCCGACAACAACGCACGGCTGCTTGAGGATCTGCAGGCGGTTCCCGACGAGCGCCGCGGAGCGCGTTATCGCTGCGTGCTAGCGCTGGTGCGCGGCCCCAATGATCCCGCGCCGCTGTTCGCGCACGGTGAATGGCGCGGCCGCATCGGTCACTCTGCCATCGGTACGGGTGGATTCGGCTATGACCCCTATTTCGTTCCGGAAGGTTTAACGGTGACCGTGGCACAGTTGCCTGCGGAAGAGAAAAATCGGCTCAGTCATCGTGGTCAGGCGCTGCGCTCACTGGCGGCGCTGCTGAAAGCCGGACAGGAGTCATGGCGCTGAGCTCTCCGCCGCTGGCGCTGTACCTTCACTTCCCGTGGTGCGTGCGCAAGTGCCCCTACTGTGACTTCAACTCGCATGCGGTACAGGAGCAGGCACCGGTCGACGCCTATCTTTCGGCGCTTCATACAGACTTGGAGACACAGGCCCCGGGCGTTGCCGGACGGTCGGTGGTCAGCGTCTTCATCGGCGGAGGAACACCCAGCCTGATGCCGCCGGAGGCGGTGGCAAGGCTGCTGGACACAACCCGCACGCTCCTCGATCTGAGCGCCTGCAGCGAAGTGACGCTCGAGGCCAATCCGGGGACCATCGAGCGCGGGCGCTTCGCTGAATATCGCGCCGCTGGGATCAACCGCGTGTCGCTGGGTGCGCAGAGCTTCCAGCCGCAGCTGCTGACTGCACTCGGCCGCATCCATTCAGCGGATGAGACGCGTCGCGCAGCCACCGAACTGCATGCCGCCAGCCTGGATAATTTCAATCTGGATCTGATGGTGGGACTGCCGGGCCAGGATTCTGAGCAAGCGCTGGCGGATGTCAGGGCCGCGCTGGCGCTCGAACCTGCACATCTCTCGCACTACCAGCTGACGCTGGAACCCGGCACGGTGTTTGGGGGCCGTCCTCCTGAGGGTCTGCCCACCCATGACACGGCTGCCGACATGCAGGAGCACTGTCAGGAGCTGCTAGCCGCCGCTGGCTTTGCGCAGTACGAGGTAGCTGCGTTTGCGCGCGATGGTCGTCGCTGCACCCATAACTTGAATTACTGGCAGTTTGGCGACTATCTCGGTGTCGGGGCCGGTGCACACGGCAAGCTCACCGATCTCTCAACGGGTCTGATTCGGCGCACGACGCGTGAACGCGAGCCGCGGCGTTACATGGCGCGCGGCGCCTCCGGTTTGCCGCCATCACGGGACGTGCCGGTCAGTGACCTGCCGTTCGAATTCATGATGAATGCGCTGCGGCTGACCGACGGCTTCACCACGGCGCTCTATGAGGCCCGTACCGGTCTTGCGTGGAGCGCCGTGGCGGAACCAGTCGGACGGCTGATACAGCGCGGTCTGCTGATGGGCGATGGTTCGGCGTGTCGTCCGACACTTCTGGGGCGACAGTTTCTGAATGAGATGCTGATGGAGTTCATGGCGCCCTCCAGCGTCGATGGCGCCGCGCCAGGGGCAAAACCTTAGCAAGGCCGACAACTTAGAACATTTGCTGCGGCGCCAGCCTTTTTATGCACAACCTCCGCAGGGGGTAGCCACGAATCAGTCCATTACAGCTAGCTTAATAAACACAACTCCATATGATCTACGTAAGTTATTGTTTTTATAAGAACAAATGAGCTGGACAAAAATTACACATCGCAATAGAAATGCAATAAAAGCCGCGGAATTTCGGCTGCGACACTGGATTGCACACAGACTTATCCACAGAAACTGTGGACAATACGCACTCCCCGCAGTCGCGGCCCTTGAGAGTCGCGGCCGCGGTCGCTAGACTCCGCGGCCCTTCTACCAATTCCGATCGCAGCCGTAAGGCGCAAGTGGCAGACATGAAAGCCAATATCCATCCTGAATACTCCGAGATCACGGTCTCCTGCAGCTGCGGTAACCAGTTCCAGACCCGCTCGACCGTCGGCAAGGACCTGAGCGTCGACGTTTGCGCCAGCTGCCACCCGTTCTACACGGGCAAGCAGAAGATGCTCGACACGGCCGGTCGCGTCGACAAGTTCCGCAAGAAGTACGCCGCCGCCGCGAATCGCTGAGCGCCGCGTCGCGCCGCCGCGGGGTCTGGCACAAGTTGGTGCAGCCCGCAGTCGGCCGTATCTGTGATGATTTCCCATCGCTGGTGGCTTGATTCGCCACGCTGACCGTGTAACGCTGCGCGACCGATGAACACCAAGACATTCGAACTCAGCAACCCCGCAACGGGCGTAAAAACCGGCCTGCCGGTGCGTAGTGGCACCATCGGGCCCGATGTCCTCGATATCGGCAGCATCACCAAGGATCACGGGGTCTTCACCTTTGATCCCGCCTTCGGCGTAACGGCGAGCTGCGAGAGCAAGATCACCTATATTGACGGTGACAAGGGCATCCTCCTCTACCGCGGCTATCCGGTTGAACAGCTGGCTGCGAAGAGCTCCTTCATGGAGGTTGCCTACCTGCTACTTCACGGCGAACTGCCGAATGAAGCGCAGCTGCAGGGCTTCGTCACCAGTATCTCGCGCCACACGATGATCAATGAGTCGTTGCTGCGCTTCTTCAACGGCTTCCACCACAACGCCCATCCGATGGCGATGGTCTCGGCCGTGGTGGGATCGATGTCTGCGTTCTATCACGACTCGACAGACATCAATAACCCGCGCCATCGGGAGATCTTCGCTCACCGCATCATCGCCAAGATCCCGACGATCGCGGCTGCGGCGCACAAGCATGCGCAGGGTCAGCCCTTCATCTATCCGCGCAACGATCTCGACTACTGCTCGAACATGCTGAACATGTTCTTCGCGGTGCCGTGCGAGCCGTACCGCGTGGATCCGGTCGCCGCCCAGGCGCTCGACCTGCTGTTCATCCTGCACGCGGATCATGAGCAGAACGCCAGCACCTCGACCGTGCGTCTGGCGGGCAGCACCGGAACAAACCCGTACTCCGCGATCTCTGCCGGCGTTTCGGCGCTGTGGGGTCCGGCGCACGGCGGCGCGAACGAGGCCGTACTCTCGATGCTCGAGCAGATCGGCAGCGTCGACAACATTCCGAAGTACTTGGCCATGGCCAAGGACAAGAACAGCCACTTCAAGCTGATGGGTTTCGGCCACCGGGTCTACAAGAACTTCGACCCCCGCGCCAAGATCATCCGCGAGATGTGCTACAAGGTTCTCGAGAAGCTCGGCCGCGCGGACAACCCGCTGTTCGAGCTGGCCCTGCGCCTCGAGGAAATCGCGCTCAAGGACGAGTACTTCGTCGCGCGCAAGCTCTACCCGAATGTCGACTTCTACTCCGGCATCATCTACAGCGCGCTGAATATCCCGCGCTCGATGTTCACCGTGATGTTTGCGATTGCCCGCACCGTCGGCTGGGTGTCGCATTGGCTGGAGATGATCGGCGATCCGAGCATGCGTATCGGTCGTCCGCGTCAGCTCTACACCGGGCCGACGCTGCGCGATTACACCGCGATCGACAAGCGCCGCTGAGTCCAGCGGTTGTTGGCACGCCGCGGGTCACCGCGGCGCTGCCGGCGCTTCATCGCGCCATCAATTCCCTTAACTGCGCCAGGTCTACTCGATGCATGGGTCGGCCGTCCACTGGGCTCGTTGGCGCCTGCCGGATGCCATCGAGCGGGAAGACCGTCATGTCGATGGATTGGCGGCCCACCTGGAAACGAACTCCCGGATGAGGGCGTGGCAGCTCATGGCCGTAACGGAGACGTCGCTCCGTGATCTCATAATCAATGCCCCGTTCCATCAGTGCCAGCGAAACATTCTCCGGGCTCTCGGTGAAGACATGCAGCTGAATGTCGCTGTGCGCCGTCGCTGTGCCCGTGAGCACCGCGCCGACCAGACGCGGCTGGAATGCCGAGAGCTCCTGCATGACGTGCAGTGCGCAGTCGCGCTGCTGGTGAATTTGTTGGTCATGATCGCTGGCACCGAATAGCCGCTGGTATTCAATCAGGGCGGCTTCGATTTCGCTGTTGCTCGGTAGTGCGGCAGCCTCGACCGATCCGTACCGCGCTGCCGCCTTGCGCTTGGCTGTCAGGAAATCCTGTATGCCATGTTCAGCCATGAATCGCGCCGCATCCTGTGCCAGTGTGCGACGCAGATTGTCATGGCGGGGTGAGCTGCGGCGTGGCATGACGTCCGGGAATGATCGGCCTAGAACAGGGATTCGTTGTTGGCAGGACCGCTGTTGCCCTGCTGGGTGTCCAGAGAGGAGGACTGACCCGGCAGATGTTCGGCGAGGAAAGTCTCTGTGATCGCTGACGCGTCATTCTCTGCCGCCAACAGGCCGGTGCGCGGCGAGATGCGCAGGTCCACCAGTCCGGCTGGCCGTGGTCGCGGCACATCCGGCGTGCCGCGGAGCGCTTCGCGCATGTAATAGACCCACACCGGCACCGCGGTGCGGCTGCCCTGTTCGGCCTCGCCCATCGGCGAGAGGTCATCGAAGCCAACCCAGACACTGGCGACCAGCGAGCGATTGAAACCGTTGAACCAGGTGTCGCGCTCTTCGTTGGTGGTGCCGGTCTTGCCACTGATATCGCGACGGCCCAGCACCAGCGCGCGGACGCCGGTGCCGCGGCGGATGACATCGCCCAGAATGTCATCCATCAGCCATGCGTTGGCTGCGGTGATGACTCTCGGCGCCAGGTTCTGCAAGTCGAACTGCGGCGGCTCCAGCACGTCACGCTGGCAGACGCCGGCGCGCGCCGGCAGCGCTGCGCGCACGGGCATCGGAGCTGGCGCTGCCACCGGACCCGAGGGAACCGTTGCTGCAGCTGCATCGCCATCAGCTGGTGCAGCGGGTGGCGGATCACAGATCTCGCAGACGCGCCGTGGGCTCGCACGATACAGCACTTTGCCGTCGCCATCTTCGATGCGATCGATGAAATAGGGCTCGATCTTGTAGCCGTTGTTGGCGAAGGTGGCATAGCCGGTCGCAACTTCCAGCGGACTGGCTGAGAGCGTACCTAGAGCCAGCGTCTGATTACGCGGGAGTGAATCCGGCTTGAAACCGAAGCGGGTGGCGTAATCGATGACGGTATCAGCCCCGATGCTGCGCAGGATGCGGATCGAAACGAGGTTGCGGGATTTCACCAGCGCCTCACGCATGCGCATCGGACCGCTGAATACACCCTCCGAATTCTGTGGTCGCCAGGCCTGCTCTGCATTCCTGTCTTCGAACAGGATGGGCGCATCCAGAAATACGCTGGCCGGTGTCAGGCCATGATCCAGCGCTGCCGAATACACAAAGGGCTTGAATCCCGATCCCGGCTGACGCGCGGCCTGAGTCGCGCGGTTGAACTTGCTGAGCGAGTAATCGAAACCACCCACCAGCGCCACGATGGCACCATCGTTCGGATCGAGAGAGACCAGAGCACCCTGTGCCCGTGGTACCTGGGCCAGCTGTATCTCAGGCGCGGTGCCGGCGACGTAGATCACATCGCCCACATGGACGACTGAACCCACATCACCGGTGGCCCCGCCCTCGCGTGCCCAGGAAACGCTCTCCCAGCCCAGCTGCGTATAGCCCTGTGAACGAACGTAGATGCGTGCTGCCTTGGGAGCCATCGAGACGACGATGGCAGGACGTAGGCCGCCGGCCTCGGGAACGCCAGCGAGCTGCGATTCCAGTTGCTCCACCGACGCACCCGCCGCGTTCTTGGCATGACGCACTGGGCCGCGGTAGCCGTGCCGTCGATCATATTCCAGCAGCCCGAGTCGCAGCGCGCGATTGGCTGCCGTCTGCAGCCGGCCATCGACTGTGGTGATGATGCGATAGCCGTGGTTGATGGACGCCTCGCCGAAGCGCTTGACCAGCTCCAGCCGTGCCATCTCCGCCACATAGGGCGCATCCACATCCGTGGAAAGGGCAAAGGCCCGCGCATGGATCGGTTCGCGCTGCGCCTGATCGGCCGTGCGCGCATCGATGTAGCCCAGCTCGCGCATGCGTCGCAGCACGTATTGGCGACGATCCATTGCGCGCTTGGGGCTGGAGACCGGGTTATAGCGCGAAGGCGACTGGGGCAGGCCTGCCAGCAGCGCAGCCTCCGCCACCGAAAGTTCCTTGAGGCTCTTGCCGAAGTAGACCTCCGCTGCTGCAGCGACGCCGTAGGCGCGCTGCCCGAAGAAAATCTCATTCAGATAAGTGGTCAGGATGTCCTGCTTGCTGAATTCATGCTCCATACGCAGCGTCAGGAAGACTTCCTGCGCCTTGCGCTTCATCCGCTTTTCGGAGCTGAGAAACAAAGTGCGGGCCAGCTGCATCGTGATGGTGCTGCTGCCCTGGGAGTACACACCGCTGCTGAGATCTACCCAAAGCGCCCGGATGACGCTCTTGTAGTCGATACCGCCGTGGCTGAAGAAGTTATCGTCCTCAGCTGACAGGAAGGCCTCGCGCACGATGTCCGGAATGTCCTGGTAGCGCACCGGGACGCGCAGTTGCTCGCCAAATTGCGATAAGAGCTGGCCGTCGCGCGTGTAGATGCGTAACGGAACCAGGCGATTCTGGCCACGCAGGCTGTCGGCCGACGGCAGGGTCGGCTCCAGATACACATAAGTTCCCAGCGCCGCATACAAGATGAGGAGTACCGCAGCTCCAAGTGTTGCAGCTGTGCCAATGAGTAGCCGCCATTTATGGGCGATCACGCCTGATTACTCCGGGTTCCAGCCTGCGTAGAAAGCGCACGCTTTGGTAGATTCTTCATCGAGGCTCTTTGAAAGACGCCGCTCACATTTTAACTGTTCAGCGCCCAGCGCGACTGAATTCTACTTAAGCCCGCCACTCCAGAGCATACCCTGCTGAAAAGGAAGGAAATAAGTGTTCCTGCTTGCGCGTAGGCGCCGCCCGGTGCTCGGTCTGGATATGACGGGCCCATCAATCCGGCTCATTGAGCTGGCGATGAGCAGCGGCCAGTGCTGTGTCGAGACCCTCGCTGCGAGCACGCCTGACCATCGCTGTGCGTTTGCTGAACGGTACAGTCAGGGTGGGCGATGGTCAGACCGTGGTTCTTGGCCGGATTTTGGAGGCTGAGCAGCTCGGCACCAGCACTCGGCACCCGCAGGAAAGTGCCGCTGCTTGGCGATCTACCCCTGCTGGGGCGCCTCTTCAAGTCCGAGTCCCGGACGAGCAACAAGAAAGAACTCCTGATATTCGTCACCCCGAAGATTCTCCGCGAAGGCGTTTGAGCCATTTTTGTCTATGATTAGACATTGAGCAGGGAACAGACATGCAGGGCAGCAACAATCTCTATCTAATCGGGCCAATGGGGTCCGGCAAGACCGCAGTAGGCAAGCAACTGGCCAAGATGCTTGACCGGCCATTCTTTGATAGTGACCACGAGATCGAAAAAGCCACTGGCATTGGTATCCCGCGCATATTCGAGCTTGAAGGTGAGGAAGGCTTCCGCCGGCGCGAGCATGAGACCATTGCAGCACTGGTGAAGCAGGATGGCATCGTCATGGCCACGGGTGGCGGCGCCGTGCTGGATGCCGCCAATCGCCAGTTGCTCCGGGCTCATGGCTGGGTCGTCTATCTCGAAACTTCAGCGGCGCAACAGGCGGAGCGCTCGGCGCGCACCCAGCATCGGCCGTTGCTCTTCGGGTATGATCCTGAACAACGGCTGGCAGCGCTCTACCGGATCCGCGAACCACTCTACCGGGAAACAGCGGATTTCATCACCTCGACCGATCGTTGCAAGGTCAATCGCGTTGCCGAGGTGGTGATGGCAGCATTCAACGCATCACGCAGCAACGAAATGGTCCGCGAATGATGAAGACACTGCAGGTCAGTCTTGCCGAGCGCAGCTACCCGATATTCATCGGAGAACAGCTCCTGGCTGACGGCCAACTGCTGCGCGAACACGTCCCCGCTCGGCAGGTGCTGCTGATCAGCAACACTACGGTCGCTCCCCTCTACGCGCAGCTCCTACAAAAGGCCTTTGCCGGCCGCGAACTGGTCGAAGCGATCATTCCTGATGGCGAACAGCATAAGAACATCGCGACCGCATCGCGGGTGTGGGATGTGCTGGTCGCCAACCGTTTCAGTCGTGACGCCCTGATCGTGGCGCTGGGCGGCGGTGTGATCGGCGACCTCGCTGGATTCGCCGCCGCCTGTTATCAGCGCGGCATCGACTTCGTACAGATTCCCACCACGCTCCTTGCCGATGTGGATTCCTCGGTGGGCGGCAAGACGGCCGTGAATCACCCAGGCGGCAAGAACCTCATCGGCTCGTTCCATCAGCCGCGCGCAGTGATCATCGATGTATCACTCCTGGCCAGTCTGCCGGAACGCGAATATCGCGCGGGCCTTGCTGAGGTCATCAAATATGGCCTGATCTGCGACGCAGAGTTCTTCAGCTGGCTGGAGGCTTCAATGCCGCGCCTGCTGGCCCGTGAGGCGACCGCACTGATTGAGGCCATCCACCGCTCCTGCGCCCTCAAGGCCGGCATCGTCTCGCGGGATGAGCGTGAGACGGGTGAGCGTGCCCTGCTGAACTTCGGTCACACCTTTGGCCATGCCATCGAGGCGGTGACCGGTTACACGGAATGGCTCCACGGCGAGGCTGTGGGCACCGGCATGCTCATTGCCGCAAGCCTCTCACACCGGCTCGGCATGCTCGCGGATGCCGATCTGAAGCGCATCAGCACCGTGCTGGCAGCGGCCGGACTTGATCGGCAGCCCCCTCAGTGCGGTGCAGCCCGTGCGCTGGAATACATGCGTGTGGACAAGAAGGTCAAATCAGGGCGCGTGCGGCTGATCCTGCTCGAGCAGATCGGTCGCGCCATTATCAGCGCTGATTACGCTGACGCAGCGCTCGATGCCACGCTGCTTCAGCATTTCGGCTGACAATGCAGATGCAAGCATCCGATGCAGGCCTCTCTGTCTACGCGGCACTTGAGCAGCGCTCGCGAGGTCGTCGACACGCCGAGCCGTCGCCACAGAACCGTGGCGAGTATCAGCGTGACCGCGATCGCATCATCCACAGCAATGCATTCCGCAGGCTGGCTTATAAGACTCAGGTCTTCGTCAACCATGAAGGCGATCTCTATCGCACCCGGGTGACCCACTCCATTGAAGTGGCACAGGTGGCGCGCTCGATTGCCCGGGCACTGGCCTTGAACGAAACGCTCGTCGAAGCCATTTCCCTGGCCCACGATCTCGGCCATACGCCGTTTGGCCACGCTGGTCAGGATGCGCTCAATGAGTGCATGCGCCCCTTCGGCGGCTTCGAACACAATCTCCAGTCTTTGCGCATCGTCGATGAGCTCGAGGAGCGCTACGCAGAATTTGATGGCTTGAATCTCACCTACGAGACCCGTGAGGGGATTCTGAAGCATTGTTCGCTGACCAATGCCCGGCTGCTCGGCGATGTGGGCGAGCGCTTCATCCGGCGCGAGCAGCCAGGTCTGGAGGCGCAACTGGCAAATCTCGCCGATGAAATTGCCTACAACAATCATGATGTCGACGATGGCATCCGCGCTGGCCTGATCACCCTGGACGATCTGCGAGACGTGCCGCTGGTATCGCGGCATGTCACCGAAGTCGATACCCGATACCCAGGACTCAACGCCCGGCGCCGCGTTCACGAGACCATTCGCCGCATGATCAATGAAGTGACGTCGGACGTCATTGCAGAGACCGCCGCCGCCCTGCAAGCCGCAGCGCCCGCAGATATAGATGCCGTGCGGCGTCAGGCCACCAGTCTCGTCCGCATGAGCGAGGCCATGCGGACCGACCATCTGCAGCTCAAACGCTTCCTGCGTGATCGTGTGTATCGACACCACCGCGTGATTCGTATGACGAGCAAGGCCCAGCGCGTCATCAAGGCGCTTTTCGAGGCGTTCATGTCCGACGAGCGGCTGCTGCCCGTGGAATACTGCAATTCAGTGCAGAGTGCTGCGGCTGAGGCGGGGGAGACCGGGAAGGCGCGCGTCGTGGCGGATTACATCGCTGGCATGACGGACCGCTACGCGATCCTTGAACATCAAAGACTCTTTGATCCTACCGAGCGCATCTAAAGCGTACCTGGGCCAGAATGTTTGTGGCCTAGCTCACACCATGTCCAATATGAGGGACTTTAATTCGGCTGCCAGCCGGTGTCCCAGAGCATTGAAATCAGATACTTAAGCGCGACCGTCCCCGAGCCGCGCTGGGCTTTTCTCGGCGCAACGTGTTGCGCAAGCCTGAAGCGGCGGTCAGGAAGTCCCGTTCGATTTGATCAGTTCGTCCCGCAGGCTGCGGCGGAGGATCTTGCCGACATTGGTCTTGGGTAACTCCGTGCGGAAGTAGACTCGGCGCGGTTGCTTGTATCCGGTGAGCTGCTGCTCGCAGAACTTTCGAATAGCCTCTTCCGTCAGCGACGGGTCCTGCCGGACAACGAACAAAACGACCACTTCGCCGGAGCGACTATCTGGCAGGCCCACTGCCGCCACTTCTTTCACGCCGGGCATGTGGGCGACGACTTCTTCGACTTCATTCGGGAAGACCTTGAAGCCGGAGACAACAATCATGTCTTTCTTGCGATCTTCGATGTAGACGAAGCCGCGCCTGTCGATGCGCCCGATATCACCGGTTCGCAGCCAGCCTTCCGGTAGCATCACCTTG
Source organism: uncultured Steroidobacteraceae bacterium (assembly GCA_964345055.1). Lineage (GTDB taxonomy): Bacteria > Pseudomonadota > Gammaproteobacteria > Steroidobacterales > Steroidobacteraceae > FEN-1191. The sequence goes on from CAYFPW010000003.1 coordinate 16,283, forward strand.
GCAGTTTCGTCAGGGCGGTTCCAGTAGCCACGCATCACCTGTGGACCACGAACACAGATTTCGCCACTTTCTTCCACGCCGACTTCTTTTCCATCATCGTCGCGGATGCTGATCTCAGTGCCTGGGAAGGGCAGCCCTATGGACCCGTTGAATTCGCTGTCAGGACCAACGAGCGGGTTGACACAAGCGACCGGCGAGGTTTCGGTGAGTCCCCAGCCTTGGGTGATTTTGCAGCCGGTCATTTTCTTCCAGCGTTCCGCAACGGGGCGCTGTACGGCCATGCCACCACCCATAGTGGCCACCAATTGTGAGAAGTCCACGTTCTCGAAGCCGCGCGTGTTCATGAGCGCATTGAAGAGTGTATTGACGCCCATTACGAACATCGGTGGATTGCGGCGCAGTTCGTCCACGAAGCGAGGGAAGTCGCGTGGGTTAGCGATCAGGACGCCGGTGCCTCCGAGCGCCATGAAAAGTAGGCAGTTCGTCGTCAACGAGAAGATGTGGTACAGCGGTAGCGCACAGATGTAACGGGTATGGTCGAGCGCAATCTGGGTGAACCATGCCTGGGCCTGCAGAACGTTCGCAACAAGATTGCCATGCGTGAGCATAGCGCCCTTGGAGACGCCCGTAGTCCCGCCGGTGTATTGCAGGAAGGCGATGTCATCGTGGCCCAGTGAAACCTCGGTGGGCCGCCGGCCGGCAGAAAGTTTCATCACCTGCTTGAAGCGGAGCGCACCCGGGAGCGACCACGCGGGGATGGCGCGCTTCACGTGACGCAAAACAAAATTGACCAGAAGGCCGCGCGGGAATTGCAGCAGATCCCCCGCGCCCGTGATCAGGATAGTACGCAGACGGGTGCGGGGCGCGACGGCCTGCACCGTAGTGGCAAAGTTTTCCAGCACAAGAATGGCTGTGGCGCCGCTGTCGTTGAGCTGATGCTCGAGCTCCGGCGCCGTATAGAGCGGATTGCAGTTGACCACCACGAGACCAGCACGTAACGCACCGAGTATGGCGACGGGGTACTGCAATACGTTTGGCAGCATGATGGCGAGGCGATCGCCCTTCTTGAAGCCTTCATCCTGAAGCCAGGCGGCGAAGCCTGCCGACAGCCGGTCCAGTTCGCCGTAGCTGACTGCTTTTCCCATTTGTGAGAAGGCGGTGCGATCGGTGAATCGCTGGAAACTGTCTTCGACCAGAGCCTTGATCGAGGGCCAGCGATTGATGTCGATATCAGTGGGTGTACCGGGCGGGTACTGGGCGAGCCAGAATCTGTCCATCGTCGATCCCCCCTTGATACCTTTTTTGCCGATTTTATCGCGACGAGCGTCGGGTTGCCGACAACAACTTCTGCAGCGCCGGCCAAACGTTGGCAAGCAGCAGCGGTTGGCCCTGCTCGTTGGGATGGATGCCGTCTGCCTGCATCAGTTCCGGTCGGGTGGCGATGCCCTCCAGGAAAAATGGCACCAGAGCGACCCCTGACTGGCGCGCCAGATCAGCATATACAGCGGCAAACTCGGTGGTGAAGCGCGGACCGTAATTGGAAGGCATGCGCATTCCGAGCAGCAGCACCGGCAGACCGGCGTCCTTGCAAAGGCGGACCATGCGCGCCAAGTTCTCCCGCATCGTAGTGATGGGTAAGGCCCGCAGACCATCGTTGCCACCCAGTTCGAGGATCACCAGCGCTGGTCGCTGCGTCTGCAATGCGCGCGGCAGTCTGGCCAGCCCGCCAGCAGTAGTTTCGCCGCTGACGCTGGCATTTAACACCCGGTAGGCGTAACCACTTTCGCGGAGTTTGGCATCCAGCAAGCTGACCCAACCACGGGCCGGGTCGATGCCGTATCCTGCACTGAGGCTGTCGCCGTATACGAGAATGGTGGGCAACTCTGCCGCATTCGACACCCAGGGCGCCAGAGGCAGGGCAAGCATTGAAAGCAGGATAAAGATGAGTCGCGACATTGTACTCAGGACAGAAAAGCTGACGCGTGAGGTTAGCAGCCCAGAGGGACCGCTGACCATCGTGCGCGATGTGAACCTCGAGGTCGAGTCACGCGCGAGTGTGGCCATCGTCGGACCATCCGGTGCGGGCAAGTCAACGCTGCTCGCGCTGCTGGCTGGTCTGGATCTGCCGACCTCGGGAAAGGTATGGCTGGCCGGTAGTGATCTGACGTTACTGGATGAGGACGGGCGTGCTCGACTGCGCGCCGAGAAAGTTGGGTTCGTTTTTCAGTCCTTCCAGCTGATCCAGTCGCTGACGGCCATCGAGAATGTGATGCTTCCGCTGGAGCTTGCTGGGCGCAAAGATGCGGCCGAACGCGCGCAGGCAATGCTTGAACGAGTCGGACTCGGTTCGCGTGTGGAGCATTATCCACGGCAGCTGTCGGGCGGGGAGCAGCAACGCGTAGCGATGGCGCGTGCGCTGGTTGCCGAGCCGGCAGTGTTGTTCGCTGATGAGCCGACGGGCAATCTGGACTCGATCACGGGCGCTCGTATCGTCGATCTGCTGTTCGAGCTCAATACTCATTCCGCAACAACACTGGTGCTGGTCACGCACGACACGGCACTGGCGAGTCGTTGTCAGCGGGTGTTACGCATGAGTCACGGCACTCTTGTGGACGGAGGCGGCTGAATGCGTGCGCTGGCCATGGCATGGCGGCTGTTGCGGCGTGAGTGGCGCCACGGTGAGTTGCTGGTGCTGCTGTTGTCCTTGAGTGTGGCGATCGCGTCGCAGAGTGGCGTGGGTTTTCTGGTCGACCGCGTGAGTCGGGCCATCGACCTGCAGGCCAGTGAGGTGCTCGCAGCCGATATGCGCATTGAGAGCAATGGCGAGCTGTCAGCGGCAAGCGAGTCTGAAGCCAGGCAGCGTGGCCTGAACACGGCGCATCTCACAACACTGCTGTCGGCGGTGTTCCGCAATGATGTCAACCAGTTGGCCAACATCCGAGCCGTCAGCGAGGGTTATCCCCTGCGCGGCACGCTCACTGTGTCGAAGGCCCCGTTTACACCTGGCTCCAAGGCGGTGGGCATACCGGCTCCGGGGGAGGCGTGGGCTGACTCGCGGCTGGCTGCGGCGTTGGGTGCCAGCGTCGGCGATACGCTGATGGTTGGTGCGCGCGATCTGAGATTGACCCAAATTTTGATATCGCGACCGGACCAAGGATCCGGATTCGTTGATTTTGCGGCCACGCTACTGATCAATCAGGCGGATCTCGCTTCCACCCAACTGGTGCAACCCACCAGTCGGCTGACCCGCGCATTGTTGCTGTCCGGTGAGCGCGCTCAGCTGCAAGCGTTTCGCAGCTGGCATGCGTCGCAGCCGCCGAATCGCGAGCGAGTCAGAGATGTTTCTGATGACAGTCCGCAGATTGGCAGTGCTGCGCGCCGTGCCGGGCGATTCCTGGCTATCGCGGGACTGGTCGCGGTGTTGCTGTGCGCGGTGGCTGTCGCGATGAGTGCACGGACGTATGTGCAGAGACACCTCGATGCCGTGGCGCTAATGAAAACACTGGGTGCCACACGTGCGGTAATCGTGACCATCAGCGTGATACAGCTCCTTGCGCTGGCGTTGGTGGCAACGCTGTTGGGGTGTGCAGCGGGATGGCTCACGCAGGGTTGGCTGGTACATGTTCTTCAGAATGTGCTGCAGACGAATCTTCCGCCGCCCGGTTTCGGTACGCTGTTTGCCAGTGTGGCGGTGGCGGTCACCATGCTGATTGGCTTCGCGCTGCCTTCCCTGTTGCAGTTGATGCGAACGCCGGCATTGCGTGTACTACGGCGCGATGTGCATCCGCCGCGGATCGGTCTGCTTCTGGCGGCGTTGCCGGCAGTTCTCGCTCTCGGTGCGGTGATCATCACCACCCTGGCCGATTGGCAGCTGAGCCAGTGGTTCTTCCTGTCGCTCTGCGGCGCTCTCTTGGCGCTGACTGTGGTGGGTGCCGCCCTAGTCCGTCTGGCGTCGCTTTTGCGAAGGGGTGGTGCAGGCCAATGGCGCTACGGCATCGCCAGTCTGGCGCGGCGGCGCATGGAGAGCGTGGCGCAGATCGTGGCCTTCGGTTTGGCATTCATGTTGTTGCTTGTGCTCAGCAGCCTGCGCCGCGATCTGGTCGAGGACTGGCGCCAGCTGCTACCCAAGGATCCGCCCAATTATTTCTTCGTTAATATTCCAACTGCCGATAAGGATGAGTTTCACGATCGACTGGTTGCACTGGGCGCTCGCGTCGAGCGGATGCTGCCGATGGTTCGCGGTCGGTTGGTTCGTATCAATAATGAGGCGGTGGATGCGGCGCGAGCGGCGGGCCTTGGTGTACGGGAGGGGCGGGAGGCAACTCCGGCCGCGACCGGAATGCGTGCAATGGGTTGGGGGCGTGGTGGCAGCGGGCGTGGGCTGGCGGAGCGTGAGCAGAATCTCACCTGGTCGTTCGAGCTCGGCGATGACAATCGCATCGTCGCCGGTCGCTGGTGGACCGCGGATGACACCGGCAAGCCGCTGGTGTCGTTGGCGACAGAATTCCAGCAGCAACTGGGTCTGAAGCTCGGCGATCGACTGACGTTCGCCGTGGGTGGCGAGACCGTCGTTGTCAACGTGGCCAGCTTTCGTGAGGTGAAGTGGGACAGTTTTCGCCCAAACTTCTTCATTGTCTTCCCACCCGGTCTGCTCGACGGCGCGGCGGGCACCTATATGACCAGTGCCGCTTTCACCCCGCGCACCGGCTCCGATCTGGCGCAGCTGGTGCAGCGCTTCCCGTCAATTTCCGTGTTCAACGTCGGCGATCTGCTCGCGCAGGTTCGCGCAATCCTGGACAAAGCCGTGAGTGCGGTGCAAAGCGTATTTCTGTTTACGCTCCTGGCAGGAGTGACCGTGCTGCTGGCTGCGGTTCAGTCCAGTCGTGACGAGCGGCGCCACGAAACCGCGGTCATGCGTGTACTCGGCGCGGGGCGGCGAACCATGGTGCAAAACGTGCTGGTCGAATTTGGCGCACTGGGTATGGTTGCCGGCGTACTGTCAGCGAGTGGAGCCGCGTTCAGCTCGTACTACCTTGCGCGTATTCTCGACGTGCAGTATCGATTCAACTTGGCAGCGTGGGCGGGCGGCGTGGCGCTGAGTACCGGCGTGGTCGCGCTGGCCGGTTGGCTGGCGATGCGAACCGTGCTCGATCAGCCGCCGCGCACTGCTTTGGGGTAGCGTTCAAGGGTTGTGTTGGCGCTCCGGCGCTGGGGGGATTTCCAAATGTATAACGCACCAATCAAGGATCTGGCGTTTGTCCTGCATCGGCAGATGCGTGTACAGCAGCTGGCCGATACGCCCCTTTATACCGAGTATTCGACGGATGTGGCGGAGTCTGTTCTGGCCGAGGCCGGCCGATTCGCGGCTGAGATTCTCGATCCGATCAACACGGTTGGAGATCGTGAGGGTGCGAGGTGGAGTCCGGAGGGAGTCACGACTGCACCGGGTTTCCGCGATGCGTATGACCGTTACGTCAGCGATGGCTGGCCATTGCTGGGAGTGGGCACTGAGCATGGCGGGCAGGGTGTGCCGCTGGCGCTAGCCACGGCAGTGGAGGAGATCTGGTTCGGGGCCAACATGGCTTTCACGCTCTGCCCGCAGCTGGGACGCGGCGCGGTTGAAGCGCTGTCAATCGCCGGCTCTGCGGAGCTGCGCGAGCGTTTCCTGCCGCGCATGGTGACGGGCGAATGGGCGGGCACGATGAATCTCACCGAGCCGCAGGCAGGCTCGGATCTGGCCGCGATACGTACGCGTGCCGTGCCTAAGGGGGATCACTATCGGCTGTTTGGCCAGAAGATCTATATCACTTACGGTGATCAGGATCTCACGGAGAACATCATCCATCTGGTGTTGGCGCGGATCGAAGGGGCGCCGCCCGGAGTTAAAGGTATCTCAATGTTCGTCGTGCCCAAGTTTCTCGGCAGCGAGCGCAATGATCTGCGCTGCGTATCGATCGAGCACAAGCTGGGTATCCATGCCAGTCCCACCTGCGTCATGTCTTATGGCGACGGCCCTGGCGCCGTGGGTTATCTGGTTGGCGAAGCCAATCACGGTCTGGAATACATGTTCATCATGATGAATTCCGCGCGACTGTCCGTTGGTGTTCAGGGGATTGGTCTGTCGGAACGTGCCTACCAGCAGTCGCTGGAATGGGCGCGGACACGTGTTCAGGGGCGGACGTTGATTCCCGGCCCCGATGCAGCAGATCCCGCTACCATCATCAACCATCCGGACGTGCGTCGCATGCTGCTGGTGCAGCGTTCATCAATCGAGGCGATGCGCGCACTGGCTGTCTATGCCGCCCTGCAAATGGATCTGGCTCGCGCCAACAATGATTCGCGTGCGCTGGCGCGGGGCGAACTGCTCATTCCGATCGTCAAGGGCTGGAGCACGGAGCAGGCCAATGATCTGACGTCGCTGGCGGTGCAGGTGCACGGTGGCATGGGCTTCATCGAGGACACGGGCGTTGCGCAGACCTTGCGGGATGCCCGCATCACCGCCATCTATGAGGGCACCACCGGCATTCAGGCAAACGACCTGCTGGGGCGCAAGCTGCTGCGGGACAAGGGGGCGGCCCTGCGGGACATGCTGGAAGTCTTCCAGACCCTGCTTGCAGAAGCGGCCGGCGCTGCAGGCGCGAGTGCGCAGGATGCGGTACTGGTGGATGCGCAGCGCGCAGCGCGTGAGGCGTTGGCCTTGGTGGGTACAACCAGCGCGTCTTTGTCAGCATTGCTGACAACAGCGCCGGCAGCGGCCTATGCGGTGTCGGTACCATTCCTCAAACTTTGCGGCTTGGTATTCAGTGCCACGCTGCTGGTGCACGGTGCGCTGGTGGCTGTGGCTGATGCCTCCGATCGCGATTTCACGGATGCCAAGCTGCAGACTATGCAGTTCCATCTGCGGCACTGCCTGCCGCTGGCGCAGTCGCTGGCTGAAGTGGTGCGCGACGGTGGCGATACGGTGGTGAGCTGTCGCGCCGAGCTGATTTGAGACGATGATTGCCGCTTCAGCGTTGCGGGTGCAAACTACACTGAGTAGCTGGGCAGCCAGTGCCCGCAAGACTTGAATTGCCCGGAGTCCCGATCATGACCAAGAATGTCCTAGGCCTGTTGCTCGCTTTCGTTGCAGCGGTGGCATTGTTGCCGGCACACGCTGCCGAGAAGACCAAGAAGGCTGCCTGCGTCGAAAAGAACTCCTACGGCAGCGAGTGCAATCGCCTGGCAGATGCGCGGATCCAGATCACGACTCGCAAGAAGGTCGAAGGTGTTCTGGATGAAGTGAACACGCCCGGCACTACGACCTACAAGGCCTTCCAGCTCGTTCTCAGAGCGGCTGCCTTCCGTGCTGCGCAAGAAGCCAGGGGTCTGGGATACAAAGGGCTCAAGGTCAGCGCGACCAATAATCTTTCGCAGACCACGGAGCGGCAGTCTGCCAGCTCCTGTCCTGGCAACATCTGCCAGAAGGACTTCAGCTTCGCCCGGGGCACTTACGTCACAGATGTAGAGCTCGCTATCGAGATCACCTACGATCTGCTCAAGGAGCTGCCGGCTGACATGACCGATGTCATCGATGCGGATGCAGTGCTGAAGCAGTACGGAATGTAGGTCACAGCCCCCCTATACTTGGCCATCAGGCACTGATCCGGGTGCCACGCGCAGGGGGCGGGTCTGGTGCAAAAGAATTCGCGGCGTGCACGCGCCAATGAAATGTCGGGCAAGCGCCCGGTAGAGACTCCGTTGCCTCCCTCGAAACCCGCCCTGTCGATGGCAGGCCGACAAGATGCGCTCCGTTACGCGCTGCTCTGCGGCTGTTTTGCACTGAGCGGGTTGGCGGCACTGATCTACCAGACGGCATGGACGCGTCAGTTTGCACTTGTTTTCGGCACCTCGGAACTGGCTGTTGCCACGGTGCTTGCGGCCTATATGGGCGGTCTGGCACTGGGTGCCCGCGGGATTGAATATCTATTGCCGCGAGTCAGCCGACCTGTACGGCTGTATGCACTGCTGGAGCTGGGCATCGGTGCGGCCGCGTTGCTGCTGGTGCCTTTATGTCTGCGTGCGGCCGAAGCGCTGCTAATCACCCTGCTGGGTGGGCAGTCCGAGCCCCCGGCGACCGGTGCAACCAGCAACACCGCCTTCTATCTGGTTGCGTCATTCGTGACGCTGCTGGTGCCCACCACGCTGATGGGCGCAACGTTGCCGCTCCTGGCGCGTGACGGCGTACACGATGATCGTCAGATTGGTTCCCGCATCGGTGCGCTGTATGCCTGCAACACAGCGGGGGCTGTCGGTGGCGCGCTGCTCGGTGCGCTCGTGTTGCTGCCCGCATTGGGATTGCGTGCCACGATCTGGGTGGCTGCTGGCGTCAACGTCCTGGTCTTCTTGCTGGCCTGGTGGTTGGCGGTGCTGCGTGCCCGGCACGCTGAGGTTCCTGCGCCGATGCCGGCCGCGGCACCGAGTGCATCCGAGGTCGCCGGACCGTTCTGGATATTGCCACTGATCCTGCTGTCCGGTTCCGTCTCCTTCATGCAGGAGGTGATGTGGACACGACTGTTGTCGCGTGTCGTTGGCAGCAGCATTCAGTCCTTCGGCATCATGGTGGCCAGCTTTCTCACCGGCATTGCGATCGGTGGTGCACTGGGTGCACGTCTGGCCCGGCGCCGTGAGACGGCAACCGCATCGTTTGTCGCCTCGCAGGTGGCGGTGGCTCTGGCATTGGTGCTGAGCTGGTACGCACTGATGCAATGGGCTGCAGTGCCCGTGTCACCGTTGCAGCGTGCGCTGTTCGGCTTCGCGGTGCTCCTACCGCTCACGATAGCGATTGGTGTGACTTATCCGCTGGCCGTGCGCGTACTGGCCGGCGGCGTTGCGGATGCACCGCGCGCCAGCGCCCGGGTATACGGTTGGAACACAGCGGGCGCCATCGTTGGTGCGCTGG
>CAYFPW010000004.1:0-23639 GCA_964345055.1 uncultured Steroidobacteraceae bacterium
TCACCGTTGTGCATCCCGTCTGCATGGCGGCCGATGCGATCTCAACCGCGCTGAACGTGCTCGGCGCCGCGGACGGGCAGCGCTTTGCCGCCGAGCACGGAATCGCAGCACGCTTCGTGCAGCGTAGCGGTACGACCCACCAGGAAATATTCAGTCCTGCATTCGAGGCCCTTTGCAGATGATATCCGGCATCTCGAACCTGCGACTGACCGGTGCGACATTGGCAACAGCGCTGTATGTGCTGTTACTGGCAACCACTGTGTGGCGCGTACGCCGCGAAACGCGGCGACGTGAGCACGAGGTCGCTGAATTAGCCATGGCCGTGGGCGACTCCGCAAGCTGGCTGGTCGTGTATGCCAGTCAGACCGGTACCGCTGAGGAACTGGCCCGACGCACCGCCAATGCGCTGCATACCGCTGGACTGTCCGCGCACCTCATCGGAATCGAACAGCTCGACGCTGCCACGCTGACCCGCGCCACTCGCGCACTATTCGTGGCCAGCACCACAGGTGAGGGAGATCCACCCGACGGCAGCGCGCTGTTCATACAGCGTGTGATGGATGCGCCACGCGCGCTGGGTGGCCTGCAATATGGCGTGCTGGCGCTGGGCGATCGCGACTACCGCAATTTCTGCGCCTTCGGTCGCACGCTGGATGAGTGGTTGCGCACGCAGGGTGCCACGCGGCTGTTCGCGCGGGTCGAAGTCAGTAACACCGACCCCGCTGCGCTGTCGCAGTGGCGAACCCATCTGATGGATATCACGGGCAACGACGAGCTGCCCGAATGGCTCCCGCCCCGCTTCGACGAGTGGCAGTTGGTGCAGCGCGAACTGTTGAACCCCGGCAGCGCGGGCGCCCCGATGTATGACCTCCGGCTGGCCCCCGCGGATCACACCACGCAACTCGATTGGCAGGCCGGTGATCTGGCGCAGATCACACCGCCGGGTGACGGGTCACGTCCGCGCGATTTCTCCATCGCCTCGCTCCCGAGCGAGGGCCATCTGCGGCTGCTGGTCCGGGTGGCGCAACACGAAGATGGCAGCCCAGGCCTGTGTTCAGGCTGGCTGTGCACCCAGCTTGCGCTCGGTGAGGCGGTGCCGTTACGAGTGCGCTCACATCGCAGTTTCAGGCAGGGTGATAACGCCTCTCGCCCCTGGATAATGATCGGCAACGGCACTGGCCTTGCCGGACTGCGCGCGCATCTGCAGGCGCGCGCGCAGCAGAGTCACACTCGCAACTGGCTGCTGTTCGGCGAGCGCAATGCCGCGTACGACGCCGTGCTGGATGCCGAACTGCAGGCATGGGAACAAAGCGGCGTGCTCACACGTCTGGACCGCGTCTATTCACGCGATCCGCCGCAGCGTGTCTATGTGCAGGATCGACTGCGCGAGCGTGCCGTTGAGTTGCGTCAGTGGATCGATGAAGGCGCGGCCATCTATGTCTGCGGCAGCCTGGACGGCATGGGCAGTGGCGTCGCAGCGGTGCTCGACGAAGTGCTGGGCACCGACACGCTGGCTGAACTGCTCGCCAACGGCCGTTATCGGCGCGACGTGTACTAGCGGCGCGCGGACTCCCGCCGCTGCCAAGCGCGCAGCAATCCGGCACAGGCGAGCACCACGACGCTCGCAACAAGGCTCATCGCCAAATGCAGTGCCTCCGGATCGCTCCCCTGCAACCAGGGGCGCAGGGCAGGATCGTCGATGATCAGGCCGCCGGCCACCCAGCCGAGCAGGGCTGCACCGGCCCAGACGATGATCGGAAAGCGCTCGAGCACGCGCGTAAACAATGTGGCACCGACCATCACCAGCGGCATGGAGATCACCAGGCCGGTGATAAACAGCGCTGCGTTGTTGCGGGCAATGGCAGCGATGCCCAGCACATTGTCCAGACTCATGGTGGCATCCGCAGCCACGATGATCAGCACTGCATGCCAGAGACGCGTGGACGCCTTGACCGAGTGATTCTCATCACCGCCGCGTGCCAGGCTGATGGCAATCCAGAGCAGCAACACGCCACCTGCCGCCTTCAGCCATGCCCGCTCCATCAACCATGACACGACCAGAGCAAAGGCGCAGCGCATGACGATGGCCGCCGCGGTCCCGTAGGCGATGCCGACGCGCCGATAGCGCGGCGGCAGATCCCGGCAGGCCATGCCGATGGCAATGGCGTTGTCGCCGGAAAGCAGGATGTTGATCCAAACCACTTGCGCGAGCGCGATCAGTCCCGATGCCGTGAATTCCAGAAAGCCTCCGTGCAGTCGATCTGCGGGAGGCTCAGGGTTTGCCAAGGGTCACGCCTCCGCGGCAAATCGTGCCACAGCAGCGCACCAGAGTCCCGTGCCGCGAAGCGGGAGACTGCGCGTCAGTCTTGCCGGCCGAGCAGCAACTCCCTGACCTGGATGGCCTGCTTGCCACGGGAGCTGCAGTATTTTCCGCGTACAGCCGGAATTCCCTGCGCCAGCAGCATCGCGTCACCCTCGAAGTCGCAGGGAATCATGTCGCCGGCCTTGAGACTGAGCAGCTTTTCGAGAGTCACCGTCGAGCGTCCGAGAACCGGGACCATCTCGATTTCGACATCCTCAGCATGCGCACGCAGGTGCCCTGCCCAGCGATCGTCGCGCGCGGCTGGATCGCCAGTGAAGTCCGAGTCCAGCTGCTCACGGATCGGTTCGAGCAATGCATAGGGCAGCGTCAGATGCAGCTCACCGCCCATCCCGTCCAGCTCGACGCGAAACGCAGTGACCAGCAGCACCTCGGTGGGCGCTGCAAGATTGACGAAGTTCGGGTTGGACTCGGAGCCGATGAATTCCGGCTGAAGCGTCACGACGGGGGCCCACGACGAATGAATATCGGCGAGCACCTGCTGCAGCAGTCGCTGGATCAAGCGCAACTCGGTCGGGGTGAAATCTCGGCCTTCAACCTGTGTGTGTTGCCCGGTGCCACCGAAGAAGGAGTCCACCACAGCGAACACCAGCCGCGAGTCGAACATCACCAGACAGGTGCCGCGCAGTGGAGCGAGCTTGATGAAATTGAGGCTGGAGGGCTGACGCAGTGTCTGCAGGTACTCGCTGCACTTGAGTGCGCGCGTCGGAGACACAGTGATTGCCGGCGTGCGGCCCAGCAGGCTGTGGATGCCCGCGCGGAGCTGGCGGACCATGCGATCGTTGATCACATGCAGCGTCGGCATGCGGCCACGCACGCTGCGTACGTAGGCACTCATATCAAAGGGCTGGGCACTGACGGAGATCGGTGCGTCGGCTATTGGCACGGCGCCACTGTTGACACCGACCAGCAGGGCATTGATCTCATCCTGACTGAGGATGTCGGTCGGGGTACTCATCGACTGCAGTGCGCTCCGGGGAAAATCCAGCGTGACGGACAGTTATCGTCCGCCCGGAAACATCAGCAAGTCGCATGCCACAATTTTTGTGACGTGGTTCACACATTGGCGCCGGAAAACCGCCGCGCGCCTCCCCTGTCACGCGCACCCAGCGCCGATCGCGACGCGCTCGATCAGACGAGTTGCGCCATCACATGATCGACTTCGGACGGGCTGCCGATGACCAGCGGTGTGCGCTGGTGGATGCCGCTGGGCACCACATCCAGCACCCGTTTACCGGGCCCAACCAGAGCCTTGCCGCCGGCCTGCTCGATCAGCATGGCCATCGGGTTGGCTTCATACATCAGTCGCAGCTTGCCAGCCGGCGACTTGGCAGTGGGTGGATACATGAATACGCCGCCCTTGAGCAGGATGCGATGCAGGTCAGCCACCATGGCACCGACATAGCGACTGGAATAGCCGTGCTCCTGAGCCCACTCGAGGTAGCGCTGGTAGCCGACGGGAAAGCTGCGGCGGTTGCCTTCGTTGACCGAATAGCTCTTGCTCGCCGCGGGAATACGCAGATTCTGCGCGACCCGCACAAACGCGCCGATCGACGGATCGAGCACGAACATGTCGACGCCCTGGCCTAGTGTCAGCACGAAGACGGTGGAGGAACCGTACAGCACATAGCCGGACGCCACCTGCTGCACACCGGCCTGCAACAGGGAATCCTCAGGCTTGGACGCGCTCTGGTCAAAACGCAGGATGCTGAAGATGGTGCCCACGCCGCCACAGACGTCGAGATTGGAGGACCCATCCAGTGGATCGAACAGCACGCAGTACTTACGGTCGCCCGCAGCGGCGGAGCGCAGGATCACAGGCTCTTCGTTCTCCTCCGAAGCCACGATGGCCACACCCTCCCGGCCACCGAGCAGACGCAACAATACTTCGTTGGAAATGACGTCGAGCTTCTGCTGCTGCTCGCCCTGCACATTCTCCTGACCAACGCTGCCCAGTACGTCATCGAGACGTGCGCGGCGCACTTTGGAGGTGATGATCTTGGCCGAGATCGACAGCGCCGAGAGAATCCAGGACAGCGTACCGCTGGCCTCCGGATTCCGCTGCTGCTGCTCCAGGATATGCGCCTGCAGTGTAGTCAGGTTGGCGCCGCCCAGGAGCGCATTCGTCGCTGTATTCATCCGTATGTCCAGTTGGCGAGAGGGTGCGGAATTATAGCGTCAAAATGGTCATGAGCCCGGTGGTGCGGCCGCGCACCGTTGGCAATTTCCAACCGTCCCGAGTGCGGCGCTATCATCCCGAGGAGTCCAATTCACAGCCATTCGCACCCGCGGAGGACCCATGTCAATTGTCGAACAGGCCATCGAATATCGTGACGGGGGAAGTGTGCTCGAGGGGCTGCTAGTGCACGACGATGCGCGCACTCATCCACAACCGGCGGTGATGATTGCCCATGCCTGGGGCGGACGCGACGAGTTCGTCGCCAACAAGGCGCGTCGCCTGGCCTCGCAGGGTTACGCGGCGTTTTGCATCGACATGTATGGCAAGGGCGTGCGTGGCCGCAACGCGACCGAGAATGGCGCACTAATGACGCCCTTCATGGAGAACCGTGCCATGCTCGCGCAACGCATGCAGAAGGCGCTGGCAACGCTGCGCGCGCAGCCCGGCATCGACGCCGGACGCATCGCAGCCATGGGATTCTGCTTTGGCGGGCTGTGCGTACTGGATCTGGCGCGCAGCGGCGCGGATGTGCGCGGCGTGATCAGCTTCCATGGTCTGCTCACGCCCAATGGCCTGCCACCGCACGCAGTCAAAGCAAAGATCCTGGCCCTGCACGGCTATGATGATCCGATGGCACCGCCGGAAGAAGTGCTGGCCTTCGGTCGCGAGTTCACCGCGGCGCGGGCGGATTGGCAGCTGCACGCCTATGGCAACACGGTCCATGCATTCACCAACCCTAAAGCCAGCGACGCCGCGGGCGGACTGCTCTACGACCCCAAGGCCGATCGCCGCTCATGGGGCAGCCTGATGCAGTTCCTGGAGGAAGTCCTGAGCTAGAGCCGACTCAGTGAGTCTGACGCGCCAGCCGCCGGTCATGGCCATAGATGTCGTCGAAGAACAGGATGCGACCGTCCTCAGTGGCCAGTGCCGTGGCATACAGCACCATCACGGGAATCGGCTGCGGGAGGCGGATGCGCCGGTTGGACTCGCCTTGCATGGCTGCCAGCACCTGTTCCAGCGACCAGCCACCATCGACATGAGTCAGCACGTGTACAGCCAGCGCCGCCGGTTCGCTGACACGGATGCACCCGTGACTGAAATCACGACGTGAGTGTGCAAACAGCTGCTGCGCCGGCGTACCGTGTAGATAGACACCAAAGTCATTCGGAAAAACAAACTTGACCGCACCCAGCGCGTTCTTTTCTCCGGCGCGCTGCCGCAGGCGAAGCTGCCCTGCCGCCAGCGCTTCGATGTTTTCCGGCGTGACATCAGCAACGCGGGCATCATCGCCCGGGCCGCGCACCATCTCCATCTCATTGCGCTCCAGATAACCGGCATCGCGACGGATCAGCGGCAACAACTCGTTTCGCAGGATGGACGGCGGCACATCCCAGTACGGACGGAACACCACCTGCTGCAATTCGGCCACGAACACAGGCGTGCGCTTGCGGCGATAAGACTCACCGACGATCACATCCATCTGCAGGATGTCGGCGACACGGTCCTGCAATCCGCGAAAGGCAAACAGCCGGAACTGCGGGATATTGATGATGATCGGTGGAGAGGTGAACTCGGGCAGCCAGCGCCAACGCTCCAGGCTCAGCTCGATCTGCAGTATGCGCTGCGACAACGGAGTCACCAGCGCCGCGAAGGTCTTGTTTCCCAGCGTGCCATCGACGGTCAAACCATGGCGCTGCTGGAAACGCATCAGAGCTGCGGAGAGCGTGGCATCGAACAGCCCGTCGTTGCGTGCGGCAGCCTCCGCTGAAGGCAGATCACCCAGTGCCGCCAAGAGATGGCGCAGCGCATCGGCACCCGCATACTGTCCGTCCGGTTTGACACTACGGGCCGGCAGCGGCGGCAATATCGTCAGGGTCGGCTCCCGCTGCGCCAGTTCGCGATACTTCACCAGCCACTGCTCGAGCAGGCGGTAGTGCAGGAACTGCGGCTCGAGTGCGCGGAATTCCGCCGCCACGTCGTGACTGGTAGCGAGCCGGGACAGCCACGCGCCCGCATCCACTTCCGTGCGTGAGCGACGCAGTGCAATACCCGTGCTACGCGGATCGATGCGCCCGCGATGCAGATCATTGGCCAGTTGTACTGCTGCTTGACTCAGCGCCGTGTCCAACTCAGCGAGCATGGCCGCCACAGGGGCCGGCCCGCTGGACACGGTCTCGAAGCGCCGCGTCAGTGCTACCGCCCCGTAATACTCCGGCTGCAGACCCTCTTCACCGGCGGCTCGCAGCTGCGCCAGCACCGCAAGCGCCTGCGCAGTGGGTCGTCCACCGGCAAACCATCGATAGGAAACGCTCTGGCCAGCCTGCACCAGGCCTGCGACACAAAACAGCAGCGCGCACCAAGACAGTGTGCGGCTAACGCGTGTTGTCACGTATCAATAGGACGGCCAGCATGGCGACCAGCGCAAAGCCAACGGCAATCAGCGCTGCAGCCAGGACCGGATGAGTGGACCAGGCAGCGATCAAGATGGCCACGGCACCAAAGACCAGCGCCGCAAAACCACAGGTCGCGGCCAGAATGGACAGAGCGAGCGACGCGGCGATACGCCGCACCTCAGCGCGCATACCATCACGCAGCTGACGCACCCGCACATCGACACTGGCGGCAAGCATCTCTCCGATATGGCTGACGGACTGCAGCAGGCCGAGCACGGTTCCGGCTATTCCGTTCATGTTGCGCTCCTTAATCGCGCCGGCGCGTCAGCGCGCCGAGCAGGAACGCCACCGCAGCCGCCACACCGATCGACACCCAGGCATTTTCATGCACATAACGGTCGACGGTCTTGCCGTGCTTCTTCAGGTCGCGCTCCAGTGACTGCTCCACATCCTGAAGACGCTCACGCGCTCCAGCCAGAGCGCCGCGGAAATGCTCGGCGATGTCGCTACCGCCCTGCTCCGCGACGGTGGCCGTGCTCTTGGCCAGACCCTCGAGTTCACTGACCAGCTTGTGCAGCTGACCCATCAGCTGCTCGGTGTTCGCATTCATGGGGCGCCTCCTGTTGACGCTTCTTCCAGCGCACAACACTGCAGGCGACCGGCCTGCCAGCCAATGCGCACTTGTCCCTATGTCCCTACCGGATCGCCCCAGAGGCGTACTCGCCCAGTATCCACGTGGACGAAATCTGAAACACGGTAGAAACCCACACCCCCAACCTGCAGGGCGCGCGCCTGCACGGCCAGCTGGCGCGTGGCCAGACCCGGCAGGCGGATGTCGATGGCACGGCCCTCCATGTGCAGGCTGTGCTCGGCCACACCACTGGCCTCGGACTTGCCGCGGAGCGTGGCGTTGGTGGCCGGCGAGCGATAGCCGGAGATGATCTGGAACGGCTCGCTGCTGTGGCACTGACAGCGCAGCACATGGAGCGCGTCGAGCAGCTGCGGATCAATCGGATGCACGGCTTCATTGCGGAAATCGCGTAACAGCACATTGATGCGTGTCAGCGCAGCGTCGTCGTAGGAGCCGGACCGGAAGTACGTGACGGACAGTTCTTCCCCGGTGTGCGTATGCACGAAGGAGAGACTGCGCGGTGCTTCGGTCGTGGCAGCGAACAGCCGCCGAGCCGGCACCATCGCTGCCAGCGCGACACTGAGTCCACTCAGCAGCACCCGGCGACGGTCCGCGCAGGCGGCCGTGCGATCGTCTTCAGGAAGCGCCATGGCCCGAAAATGCCACAAGTGGCGCAAGCGTGCACGCCGATCTGCCGGCGCGCACGCTCCGGGCCTCAGGCCAACGAGGCCTTGAACAGCGCCAACATGCGCGCCCAAGCCCGCTCGGCTTCCTTCTCGTCGTAGACGGCACTGTCAGGCGGGCACCAGCCGTGCTTGGCCTTGTAGACCTCGACCTCGGCTTTCACATTGGCGCTCTTGAACGCATCAGCCAGCATCGTCTTCACGTTCGGGGCCTGGGCATCGTCGCTCTCGGCCAGCGCCATCAGGAAGCTGGCCTTCATCTTCGGAATCAGCAGGTGCGGGCTATCCGCCTTGTCGGAAGCCATGCCATTGCCGCCGTGGAAGGTGGCGCCGGCACCCACGCGCTCGGGGAGTGCAGCCGCTGTGCGCAGCACCATCGAACCGCCCATGCAATATCCGGTGGTGCCCACCTTGCGCTTGGTGTCCACTGAGGCCTGACCATCCAGCCAGGCAATGAAGGCCTGCGCATCAGTCACGTTGGTCGTGGCGCTGAGCGTGCGCGCGTTCGCCATCAACAGCTCGCGACTCTCCGGATTGTCCATCGATGCGCCCGGAGGAGAGGTCGGCGCACGCTTTGTACGGTAAAACGGATTGGGCACCAGCACCGCATAGCCCTGCTCCGCGAGGCGCTTGGCCATCTGCCGGAACGCGGGCCGCAGACCGAAAATATCAGTCCAGACAAGCACCGCAGGGTACTTGCCCTTGGCCGGACGTACGAAATAGCTGTCGGCGACACCATCAGGCGTCTTGATCTCGATGTCCGATTCGACCACGTCCATGGCATTGGCTGCGCGGGGCAGCGCAAAGGCGAGCCCGGCACCCATGGACCAAGCCGCAAAACGCCGACGGGTGAGCTCGGAATTGACGAGGTTCTCGGTCATGGTGTCGAGGTCATGGTTGTCGCACATGGCATTGCCCCCAGCTGTTGATGTGGATGGATCGTGTCCGGATTGTAGGCCGGAACAGCGCCGATGGCGACGCCTCCGCCCGGTCGCTACAATTCAACGTCCCACGCACGGGGACCCCGTCAAAAAGGACAGTGCCATGAGCGAGGAATTCGAAGTTCACGGGCAACATGACCATGCCGTTGAACATGGGGGTCATGAGGATTCGCTGGGACGCTGGGTGGCGACGTTTACCGCTGTGCTGGCTGCTGTCGGCGCGCTCATCAGTTACCAGAACGGCAGCAGTGAATCGCACAGCCTCGACTACAAGAATGAGGCGATCCTGAAAAAATCGGAGGCCTCCGACCAGTGGGCGTACTACCAGGCCAAGGGCATCAAGCAGGTCATCGTCGAGCAGTCGGCGGCGACCACTGAGGCCGATCGGCAATCAAAAGCCGCCCTTGCTGAGCGCTACGCCAAAGAAAAAGCGGACATCGAAAAAGAAGCGCGCAAGCTTGAGGAAGAGTCCAAGCAGGCCAATGACGCCAGTGCCGCAGCGTCCGCGCCGCATGGGCGACTGGCCCAGGCGCTGGCACTGGTGCAGGCCTCGATTGCAGTGGCGGCACTGACCGTTTTGACTCGCCAGCGCTGGTTGCTGGTCATGTCCGGCGCCACAGCGCTGGCCGGCATCGGCCTTTGGATCAGCGCTTGGTTCTGAGGCGCTGCAGCGACATTACAGTCCCTCGGCCGCAGCCACGCCGGCATGAAAAGTCGAGTAGACGATGACCGGGATACCGGCATCGCCGAGCTGCCTATGGATCACCGGCAGAACTTCCTCCCACGCCAAACCACCGACACCGGTGGCCAGTCGCGGTAGCGCCACGCTAGCCGGTTTCTCCTGCTCGATGAACTGACGCAGAGCACGTAGGGCATGACTCACGTGGCTGAGCGAGGCGCGTCCCGGACGCTCGCCGGGATGGAAGGCCGGCTCCTGCGTGAACAATGCCACCAGCTGCTGCCCTCCCGCCCCGGCCCAGGACCAGATTGAGCCCGCCTGCGGATGCTGCGTCTTGCAGTAGTGCCTGAAGTCCTTGTACATCGCGGGCGCGTACTCACGCAGCGAATGTGCCAGTCCCTGCGCATGATCATCATTGGGCGCAACGCCGTGCGCGATCAAGCGCGCCTTGCTCAAAAGAATATCGCCGCTGACCTGCTTGATCATGGAATGCCCCATTTGCATCGATAGTGCTCTATTCTCCGCGCCAGACAAATCCTTCCAAATGCGTAGTTACCCTGACTGGTAAGGCCAAAGATCTATGTCCGCTGCACTACGAGTCGATGCTCTTTGCAAGCAATACGCCGGCGTACGCGCCGTCGCAGACGTCAGCTTCCATGTGGCGCATGGCGAGATCGTCGCTCTCTTGGGCCCCAATGGGGCGGGCAAGACCACCACCCTGAACATGATCCTGGGGCTGCTGGCACCCGACAGCGGCAGCGTCGCCATCGAGGGTCTGGATATCGGCACGCAGCGCCGCGCAGCGCTGGCGCGCACGAATTTCGCTGCCGTCTACGCCACGCTGCCCGGCAATCTGACCGTGCAGGAAAATCTGCGCGTCTTCGGGCTGGTCTACGGCGTGCGCCGACTGCGTGAGCGCATCGAGGAACTGCTGGAGCAATTCGACCTGGTTCGTTTCCGTGACACGCGCTGCGGTGTGCTCTCATCCGGCGAACAGGCGCGCGTCAGCATCGCCAAGGCTTTGCTGAATCACCCCAGCCTGCTGCTGCTGGATGAACCCACCGCGTCATTGGACCCCTCCGCGGCACAAGCCGTGCGCGCCACCATCCGCGACATTGCGCGACGCGAGCGGTGCGGCATCCTCTGGACCTCGCACAACATGTATGAAGTGGAAGCGGTCTGCGACCGCGTGCTGTTCCTCTGGCGCGGACGCATCCTGCTGGAGGGTGATCCGCGCCAGCTGCCGCAGCAGCATGGCGCCGCCAACCTCGAGGACCTGTTCATCCGCATCGCCCGCGAGCCGCTGGGCTTGTCGGAGGTGACGCCATGAAACTACGCCCCGTACTGGCCATTGCCCTGCGGCAGTTCTATCTGATGCGCGGCAGCCCGGCGCGCATCCTGCCGATGTTTGCCTGGGTCGCGATCGACATCGTGCTGTGGGGGTTCATCACTCGCTACCTGAACAGCGTGGGCACGGGCGGCATGGACTTCGTGCCGCGCCTGCTGGGCGCCGTACTGTTCTGGGATTTCTTCACGCGCGTTATGCAGGGCGTGACGATGGCCTTCTTCGAAGATGTGTGGTCGCGCAACTTCCTCAACCTGTTCGCCACACCACTCAGTACCACTGAGTATGTGAGCGGGCTAGTACTAACCAGCGTCTGCACCAGCCTGCTGGGCCTGACAGCGATGCTGCTGCTGGCCACCACGATCTTCGACCTGCAGTTCGTCTCGCTCGGTGTCTGGCTGATCCCCTATCTGCTGGTGCTGTTCCTCTTTGGTATCGCACTGGGGATCATCGCCACCGGCATGGTGCTGCGACTCGGGCCTGCATCGGAATGGTTGGTTTGGCCGATCCCCGCGCTGCTCGCGCCCTTCGCCGGCGTGTTCTACCCCCTGGCCACGCTGCCGACGTGGATGCAAGCCGTCTCTGCCGTACTGCCGCCCTCCTATGTTTTTGAGGGCATGCGTGCGCTGCTCGCCGGCGGACCACATGATGCACGCCCGCTGCTCTACGGCGGCGCGATTGCGATCCTGCAGGTGCTGCTGGCCAGCTGGGGATTCCGGCGCATCTACCGTCACGCGGTGCGCACCGGTCTGTTGGCGCGCTACAGCGCGGAGAGCACCAGCTAATCCGAATCGCCGCGGGCTGCGCTGCGCTCCAGCTGCACGGTCAACCGACTCTCCTCGCGCAGCGTGCCCCCTGGATTGAAGCTGCGTTCAATCAGCGTTGCGACGCCATCCCGCCGCACCATCACCACGGTCGTGGCACGCGTACCGTAAACGTCGCCGCGAATGAAGGGTGCCGACAACCGCAGCTCCAACTCCGGACCCACGCCTGTCTGCGGCAACTGCTGCGGATGAGCCCGCTGCTCACTGGCCATGGCCGCGAACAATGGCGCCACATCCGGCTCCATTTCACCGGCCGGCAGCGCGGCCAGCCAGCTGCGCAGACTGTCCACGGCCCAGCGCACCTTCGGCCAGCGCTCGCCCACATGTCCATTGGACACGCCATGCACGCCACTGTCGAACACCAGACGCGCAGGCTGCGGTCTGTTGGTGGCGTGCACCAGCTCGTGACCATCCCACAGGATCAGGTTGAAAGGCCGGAAGTCGGCGCCCTGATCTGTCGCGCGCAACGCCTCCGCCGTGGCACGGCCCTCAGTGAGCACGAATTCCCGCACCAGCGCTCCGCGCGAGCGCGGCTGCGTCGGCGGCGACGGCTCCCGCACATTGGTGACGGCTGCAAAGCGTCCGGCGCGGGACAAGGCCAGCCAACTGCCGCCATCGCGCAGATCACGACCGCCGTAGATGCCGGGAGCATCGTCCCATTCGCGCAGAATTGCCGATGGGCGGTCATAAGCCTCATCGCGATTGGCAACGACCAACAGCGGAAAATCCGCATGCGCACGCCAGGCCATCGCCAGCAGGCACATCAGCGCACCGCCTCCGACTCACCCGTCATGCGATAGCAATAAAGCCGCGTATGGCGCGCGTCATCCACTTCGAGCACTTCGTCAGCCATGCGTCCCGGCACCGGAAAACTGTTGCTGACCAGCCAGCTCTGCGGACGCATCTCAGCGCTGGCCTTGTGCCACAGCCGGAGCATCGGTACCGGCGAGAGGAAGGCGTAGACCACATCGTAACGACCGAAGTGCTCGGACCAGAAATCTGCGTGCCGCAGCTGCACCGTGTCCAGTCGCCGCGCCGCGATGCGCCCAAGCAGCGCCGGCAGAAAGGCCTGCTCGTAACCGGTGACATGACTGCTCTCCAGTCGACGCGCCAGGAGCAGCACAAAGCGGCCCGTCCCACTGCCCACATCGAGAATGTGTTTCGCCGCGCGATCCTCGAGCCAAAGCGCCAGACGCTCGACCGTCGCACGGTTGGAGAGAAACAGCGGCACCTGACTGCGAAAGATCGCACCATAGGTCAGCAGCAATACGCCGAGCAGCAACACATACGCCCAGGCCGGCGCGCCGATGCGCAGCGTCAGGACGATGGCGGGTACAAAACACAGGTGCAGCAACAACCACCAGCGATCGCTGCGCATCAGCGCGGCCAGCGTCGCAGCCAGCACGGCCTGCATGGCCGCGAGCGCCAGCGGCTCAGGATCCAGCCCGGTGATACGAATAATCAACAGCAGCAGCACGACTGAGCCAATCTGCGCGACCAATGCCTTCACGGATGTATTGGGCGGATCCATCGGATAATTGTCGGGTGCGCGGCCAACAAACGCCACACCGGCATCGAGCACTGCCACTCAACGTCTGATCGAGGATTGAGCATAGAATATCGCCATGCTGCGACGTTGTGTATGGCTCACCATTTTCCTCTGCTCGGGCACCGTGTCAGCCCTGCAGAGCCCTTCCCAACCCACTCCTGCACCCGTAGCGGCAACCAAGGTTGCTACTGCCGCATCCGCCACGGTCACCGTGCGGCTGCAGACCGAACTGGGTCCGATCATCCTGACCATCGACAGAGAACACGCGCCCCTCACGGCGGCCAACTTCCTGCACTACGTCGAGCAGAAGCGTCTCGACGGCACGACGTTCTATCGGGCTTTGAAGCTGGAAGGACGGAGCGATCTCGGTCTGATTCAGGCCGGCACCCGCGGCGATTCGAAACGCGTGCTGAAACCGATCGCGCATGAATCCACGCTTGCAACCGGACTGAGCCACACTGACGGTGCCCTCTCCATGGCGCGCGCAGGTGTAGGCACGGCCACCGGCGATTTCTTCATCGTCATTGGTGATCTCTCGTCGCTTGATGCGAAGCCTGCCGACCCGGCCAGCGGCCAGGCGGAAGATGCCGGCTACGCCGTTTTCGGGCGCGTCACCGAAGGCATGGATGTAGTGCATGCACTGCTGGAGCAACCCGTCGACGCAGGGCTGGGGCCGGAAGGGTTACGCGGACAGATGCTCGCGAAGCCGGTGAAGATCCTGACCGCACGGCGGATGGACTGACGCCATCAGGCCTCAGTCCCCAGCGTAGGCGCAGCCGCTGGTGCAGGTTTCATGCACCACCACCTTGGCCAGCCCGGGCAGCAACGGCTGCAGCTCGCGCCAGATCCACCGCGCCAGGTTCTCGCTGGTCGGATTCTCGAGGCCGGGAATGTCGTTCAGGTAGTGGTGATCAAGCCGGTCATAGGTGGGCTGGAAAGCGCTCTTGATGTCGGCAAAGTCCATGACCCAGCCGTTTTGCTCGTCAACAGGCCCGCGCACATGCAGCTCAATACGGAACGAATGTCCGTGCAGACGCGCGCACTTATGCCCCGGCGGCACCTGCGGCAAGCGGTGCGCGGCCTCGACCGTGAAAATGCGAAAGACATCCATGGGGGGCGCATCATAGGGCAAATGCAGGGCCTGGGGCCGACGCGGCATCACGCCGGGCCTAATGCATTGATATAATTGCCGCTTCGCGACGCCCAGCTGTGCGCCGCTGCCCTGTCGCCAATCCAGATTGCACCGAAGGAATGTCATGAGCGCGAAGATCATCTATACGCTGACCGATGAAGCCCCGGCCCTCGCCACCTACTCTCTGCTCCCCATCGTGCAGGCGTTCACTCGCGCCGCGGACATCCAAGTCGAGACCCGCGACATTTCACTCGCCGCTCGCATTCTGGCGGCATTCCCGGAAAACCTTCAGCCCGCGCAGAAGCAGGCTGACGACCTCGCGGAACTGGGCGAGCTGGCCAAGACGCCGGCTGCCAACATCATCAAGCTGCCTAATATCAGCGCCTCGGTTCCGCAGCTGAAAGCCGCGATCAAGGAACTGCAGTCACAGGGCTACGCCGTGCCCGACTACCCAGAGAACCCGCAGAACGACGCCGAGAAACAGATCCGCGCGCGTTACGCCAAGGTCTCGGGAAGCGCCGTGAATCCGGTGCTGCGCGAAGGAAACTCGGACCGTCGCGTCGCCAACGCGGTGAAACAGTATGCGCGCAGCCATCCGCATTCCATGGGCGCCTGGAGCCGCGATTCGCGCACTCATGTCGCCAGCATGAGCGACGGCGACTTCTACGCCAATGAACAATCGGCCGTGATCCCCAAGGCCATGACCCTGCGTATCGAGCACACCGATGCAGCCGGCAAGACCACCGTGCTCAAGGACTCAGTCAAGGCGCTCGACGGCGAAGTCATCAGTGCCACCTTCTTGAGCGTCGCAAAGCTGCGCGCGTTCTATGAGGCCCAAATCGATGATGCGCGCTCGCAGGGGCTGCTGCTCTCGCTGCATCTGAAGGCCACGATGATGAAGGTGTCCGACCCCATCCTCTTCGGTCACGCGGTCAGCGTGTTCTACAAGGATGTGTTCGCCAAGCACGCCGCCACCTTCAAGCAGCTGGGCGTCAACCCGCGCAACGGCATCGGCGATGCCTACGCCAAGATCGCCACGCTGCCGGCCGAGCAGAAGGCGCAGATCGAAGCCGATCTCAAGGCTGTCTATGCCACACGCCCGACGCTGGCGATGGTCGACTCCGACAAGGGCATCACCAATCTGCATGTGCCCAGCGATGTGATCATCGACGCCTCGATGCCTGCGGCCATACGCACCTCCGGCCGCATGTGGGGCCCGGACGGCAAGCAGCACGACATGAAAGCGATGATCCCGGATCGCTGCTACGCGGGCGTCTATCAAGCGACCATCGACGACTGCAAGGCGCATGGCGCGCTCGATCCGCGCACCATGGGCAGTGTCAGCAATGTGGGCCTGATGGCGCAGGCCGCCGAGGAATACGGCTCGCACGACAAGACCTTCGAGATCGCCGCCGACGGCGTGGTGAAAGTAGTGGGCGCCGACGGCAGCGTGCTGACACAGCACGCGGTCAACCAGGGCGACATCTGGCGCATGTGCCAGACCAAGGACATCGCGATCCGCGACTGGGTGAAGCTGGCGGTGGGCCGTGCCCGCGCCACCGGTGCGACGACCATCTTCTGGCTCGATCCACAGCGTGCCTATGACCGCAACGTGATCACGCTCGTGAATGGTTACCTGCGTAACCACGACGTGGCGGGTCTGGACATCCGCGTGCTCTCGCCCATCGAAGCCGTGCGGCTCTCGCTCGAGCGCATCCGTCAGGGCAAGGACAGCATCTCGGTCACCGGCAACGTGCTGCGTGACTACCTCACCGACCTCTTCCCGATCCTCGAGCTGGGCACCAGCGCAAAGATGCTCTCGATCGTGCCGCTGCTGGCCGGCGGCGGCATGTACGAAACGGGTGCCGGCGGCTCCGCGCCCAAGCATGTGCAGCAGTTCCTCGAGGAGAACTATCTGCGCTGGGACTCGCTCGGCGAGTTCCTCGCCCTGCAAGTCTCGATCGAAGACACCGCAGCCAAGACCGGCAATGCCAAGGCGGCGGTGCTTGCAGAAACACTGGATGCGGCCAACGCCCGCTTCCTGGAAAACGACAAGTCACCGGCGCGCAAGGTCGGCGAAATCGACAATCGCGGCAGTCATTTCTACCTCGCGCTGTACTGGGCGCAGGCACTGGCTTCGCAGAGCAAGAACGCCGAGCTGCAGCAGCGCTTCAAGCCCGTGGCTGAAGCCCTGACTTCAGGCGAGAAGCAGATCGTCGCGGAGCTGATTGGCGCGCAGGGTCGGCGCATGGACATCGGCGGCTACTACCACCCCTCACCTGAGAAGTGCTCGGCGGGCATGCGCCCCAGCGCCACGCTCAATAAGGTACTGGCCGCACTGGCCAGCTAAAGCCACCGCAGATCCAACCATCGCAGCCCCGGAGGCACCTGTGTCTCCGGGGCTTTTTTTTGCCTGCTGCGCACCGGCCGGGGCACCGCCGCGCCCCTCCCAACGGGCGCGAGATCGATAGCTTTTGTCAATCGATGGCAATCACTCAATCAATTTCCAGATCATGCCCGGACGGCATATCCTTTCTGGAACGAGCAAGACTCGTCTCATCGCAAGGAGTAAATCGTAATGAGTTTGGTTAACACGCCTATCAAGCCCTTCAAGACAACCGCGTACCACAACGGCAAGTTCGTCGAAGTGAGTGATGCCGACGTGCGCGGCAAGTGGGCCGTTTTCTTCTTCTACCCCGCCGACTTCACCTTCGTCTGCCCCACCGAACTGGGCGACGTCGCCGATCTGTACCCGGAGTTTCAGAAGCTGGGCGTGGAAGTCTACAGCGTGTCGACCGACACCCATTTCACGCACAAGGCGTGGCACGACGCCTCCGACACCATCAAGAAGATCAAGTACGTGATGCTCGGTGACGCGAACCACACGCTGAGCCGCAACTTCGATGTACTGATCGAAGCCGCCGGCCTGGCGCTGCGTGGGACCTTCGTGGTGAACCCGGAAGGTGTGATCAAGATTGCCGAGGTCAATGACAACGGCATCG
This sequence comes from uncultured Steroidobacteraceae bacterium, assembly GCA_964345055.1. GTDB lineage: Bacteria > Pseudomonadota > Gammaproteobacteria > Steroidobacterales > Steroidobacteraceae > FEN-1191. Next base: position 17,739 of record CAYFPW010000004.1, read on the forward strand.
GCCGCGACGCCCGCGAACTGCTGCGCAAGGTGCAGGCTGCACAGTACGTGGCTTCGCATCCGGGTGAAGTGTGCCCGGCCAAGTGGACGCCGGGTGCCAAGACTCTGGCGCCTTCGCTGGACCTGGTCGGCAAGATCTGAGGCCGACTGCGACGACCCAACGCCGGGGCGGAAAATACAACGCCCCGGCGTTTCCTGATGCCGGATGAACAAGGACTCCATCCCCATGCTCGACAGCGCCATCAAACAGCAACTGCAGTCATACTTTCAGTCATTGACGGAGACGATCGACATCGTCGCCGATCTCGATGACAGCGAAGCCGCGCGCGAACTCGACACGCTGCTGCAGGAACTGGCGAGCCTGACACCGCTGATCACGGTGCGTGCCGGCAACACGGGCGACGAGCGTCGCCCCTCGTTCACCATCGGCCGCCCAGGCACTGAACCCGGCGTCCGTTTCGCCGGCGTGCCGATGGGCCATGAATTCAGTTCTCTCGTCCTCGCGCTGCTGCAGGTTGGCGGAATGCCGCCAAAGGTGGATGAAGCCACCGCCGCACAAATCCGCGCACTGCAGGGCAATTTCCGCTTCGAAGCCTATATTTCCCTTACGTGCCAGAACTGCCCGGAAGTTGTGCAGGCACTGAACGTGATGGCTGTGCTCAACCCTGCCATACGCGTGACCACGATCGACGGAGCCCTATTCCAGAGTGAGGTTGAGGCGCGCCAAATCATGGCGGTGCCATCGGTTTATCTGAACGGCGCGCCGTTCGGGCAGGGTCGCATGGCGGTGGAGGAGATTCTCGCCAAGCTCGATGCCGGCAGTGCAACGCGTGCCGCCGCAACGATCAGTGCCAAGGATCCTTTCGACGTACTGGTGGTGGGTGGCGGACCAGCGGGCGCAGCGGCGGCCATCTATGCCGCACGCAAGGGCGTGAGAACCGGTGTCATCGCCGAACGTTTTGGCGGCCAGGTTCTGGACACCATGGGCATCGAGAACTTCATCTCCGTGAAGGAAACCGAAGGCCCGAAACTGGCGGCAGCGCTGGAGTCGCATGTCCGTAGTTACGAAGTCGACATCATGAATGCCCAACGCGCCGAAGCGCTGTTGCCCGCCGGCGATGACGGCTTGCTCACGGTGCGCCTGGCGGGTGGCGGCAGCGTGAAAAGTCGCAGCGTCGTGCTGGCCACCGGCGCGCGCTGGCGCGAGATGAACGTGCCGGGCGAACGCGAGTATCGCGGCCGCGGCGTGGCCTATTGCCCGCATTGCGACGGCCCGCTGTTCAAGGCTCGGCGCGTCGCAGTGATCGGCGGCGGCAATTCCGGTGTCGAGGCCGCTATCGATCTCGCCGGCATCGCCAGCGAAGTGACGCTGCTGGAGTTTGATGGCCGCCTGCGTGCGGATCAGGTTCTGCAGCAGCGCCTGCTCAGCCTGCCCAATGTGCGCGTGATCCTCTCGGCCCAGACAACTCGCGTTGAAGGCACGGACGGCAAGGTCAGCGCACTGATGTACCGGGATCGTGGCACCGGCGACGAGCATCGTCTGGCGCTGGAGGGCATCTTCGTGCAGATCGGTCTGCTGCCCAACACCGACTGGCTGAAAGATACGGTGGCACTGAACTCTCGTGGCGAAATCGAGGTCGATGCACGCGGCAGCACCTCACTCCCCGGCGTGTTCGCTGCAGGAGACGCCACCACGGCACCGTACAAGCAGATCATCATCGCGATGGGCGAAGGCTCCAAAGCCGCTCTGAGCGCCTTCGATCATCTGATCCGCACCCCTGCGTCATCAGCTCAGGCCAGCGCCGCGGCATAGCTCCCACGAATCCACGCAGAGCCGGCGCGGCGCGACACTCGCCGTGCCGGCAGGACTGGGAGGGTGCGCCTCGGCTAGACTAGCTTCAGAAGATTCAAAGGCACTCTGAGGCTCCCATGTCCTTTCTGTCGCGGATATTTGGTTCGGCGCCTGAACGCAATTCGTCTACCGATGCGCCCGCCGTCGTAGCCGTTGAACCGACAGCGGAAGAGCGTGCCGCTCAGCTGGAATATGGTGAGCTGCTTCTGCAGCTCGCCGGACTCGGCGGGCCTTCTGCGGCACCTGCTTCGGTACGCCGCGCTGCGCAACTGCAACTCGGTCGTCTGCTCGAGGCCGATCCGGGTCTGGTTGCCGCAACGCTTGAGCGTGCCGGATCACAGTCTGCCTGCGCAGCACTGGCCGTTGAATCGGCCTCGCCCATCATTCGTCGTCTGGCGGCCGCACAGGTTCATGAACCTGACCTGCTGGTGCAGCTGCTCAAGGGCGCTCGCGGCCATGACAACACCGTCTACCGGATCGCCAAGGAACGTCGCGACGCACTGCATGCGCGCGAAAAACAGGCGGCTGAAGCGGTGGCGGCCATGCAGTCGCTGTGCGCAACACTCGAACGTCAGGTGCACCAGCCCTGGAGCGAGGGGTATGTCGCTGCTGTGGAACACCTGAGCAACCAGTGGCGCGCGATCCATGACACTGCGCCGGAGAATCTGCGCGCGCGAGCCGAGACAGCGATTGAGCGCTGCGTCACGATCGTGAACCAACACCTGCAGCAGATCGCTGCGGAAGCCGCGCGTCTTGCTGCACTGGAGCAGGCCACCGCGAATCAGCGCGCCCTGATCGCGGATCTGCAAACACTTCTCGGTTCTCTTTACGCCAGCACCGCCATCGATGCCGCCGGGACTCTGGCCTCGACCACGACACGCTGGGAAGAGTTGCAGCAGATCCGCCCACCTTCAAGCGACGATGTCCGCCGTTTCAGACAATTGCGCAAAGCCGTTGCAGCGCTGATCGAATGGACCACTCTGCACGGTGACATCACGACGTGCGCTGCCGCCCTTGATGAGGCCGGCGCCACAGCACTGCGCGCGGCCCTCGCACACCGGCCCTTGCTGGAAGGGAACGATCCGCAGGCACTGCAGGAAGCAGCTGCAGCACTGCAGGCATGGGACGAGACGCAAGCCACTGCGCGTGAAGCACAAGCCAATGCGCTTCGTCAGATGGGCGGACTGTTACGCAAAGCGCAGCGCGCGCTCGCCGACGGTCGCTCACGTGAAGCCGCAGGCATCCGTCGCTCGCTGGACGAACGCCTGCAGAAGATCGGATCCGTGCCGGCCAGCCTCGCCGCTCCCTTGGAAAGCTTTGACGCGCGACTCGCCGAATTGCAGGACTGGCGGCGCTTCGTCGCCGTACCGAAGCGCGGCGAACTGATTGCACAGATGGAAGCTTTGGTTGGCGCCGATATGCCGCCTGGGGAACTCGCCGAGGAGATCCATCGACTACAAGACGAGTGGCGACTCGTCAGTCAGGGCAGCACTGAAGACACGCAGGCAGAGTGGCAGCGCTTTCATGAAGCATCGCAGAAAGCCTACGAGCCCTGTCGTGAACACTTTGCCGCACTGGCGGCGCAGCGCGCGGCGAATCTGGAACAACGCCAAGCAATACTGGCCGATCTGCAGCAATTTATCAGCGCGATGGATCCCGATCAGCCGGACTGTCGCGGCTGGGCGCAACGATTGCGCCACACACGCCAGGCCTGGCAGTTGCTGCAACCCGTGGATCGCGCGGCGAACAAGCCGCTGCAAACGGCCTTCGACGATGCCATGCGCACACTGCAGTCCCGACTGGAATCCGTGTACGGCCGCCATGCCGAAGCCAAGCGGGCGCTGATCGCACGCGCCACGGCGCTGGCGCAGCAGTCCGACGCCCGTGCAGCAGCTGAAGAGATCAAACGTCTGCAGGCCGACTGGCAGCAGACCGGACCGACTGACCGCGGCACGGACCAGACGCTCTGGCAGGCCTTCCGCGAACAGTGCGATCGGGTCTTTGCCCAGCGCAACGAGCAACAAACCGAACAGCTCGCTCGCGCCAATGCTGACCGCGAGCAGGCACAGGCTGTCTGCGCCGAAGCCGAATCATTATTCGAACAATCCTGGCTCGAACCGGGCGATGCACTGGCTCGCATCGCGGCGCTGCAGGAGCGGTTCACCGCTCTTCAGAATCTGCCGCGGGGCGAAATCCGCGGGCTGCGCAATCGTCTGGAGCGCGCTTTGGATGCCGTGCGGGCACGGCTCGCGCAGCAGAAGGCGGCCGAGCTGCAGCGCGGCCGCGAGCAATTGTTCATGGCGGCTGACGCGGTGCATCGCTTCCGGCTGGCAGTCGCCACCGGTGCACCCGACGATGAGATCGGATCACGGCGAGTGACGGCTGTCGCCCTGCTCGATTCGGCTCAAGGCTGGCCTCGCGGCACCGAGCAGGCGCTTCGCGCGGCCTTGGACTCACCGCCATCGACGGATCTGGTGGCCAATGCCGGGGCCCTGCGCCAACTCTGCATCCGCGCCGAACTGCTGACTGACCGACCGACGCCCGACTCTGATGGGTCGCTGCGACGCGAATGGCAAATGCAGCAACTGCTCAAGGGGCTGGGACAGTCTCGTCAGCAGCCCGGTACGGCCGGCCAGACACTTCTGCTCGAGTGGCTCGCCGCCGAACCGGTCCCGGAAGACCGCTACGCCGAACTGGCCGAGCGCTTCCGCGCCTGCGCCGAAGCGCTCGCCCCGCGGCGGGACTGACCGCCCCGCCGACTCAGCGAGGGGCCGCGGGCGCTGTAACGGGAAGATTTCCCTGCACTTTTTGACCGAAAAAAGACGCGGCTGCGGCCCGCTTTTCATGTATCCTGCCGGGTTTGGATCGCCCCCGGGACCCTCCCGGGGGCGCTGTTTTATACCCCTTGAGGACGACTGGAACCTGCCATGGCCCGTACTACGCCTCTTAGCGACATCCGCAACATCGGCATCATCGCTCACGTCGATGCCGGCAAGACGACGACCACCGAGCGCATCCTGTATTACACGGGACGCAAGCACACGATCGTCGACATCCACGACACCAAGGACCTGAAGTCGTCGACCACGACGGACTATCTGGAGCAGGAACAGAAGCGCGGCATCACCATTCAGTCCGCCGCTGTCTCGACCTTCTGGCGCAAGAAGAAGATCAACCTCATCGACACCCCGGGGCACGTGGACTTCACCATCGAGGTGAACCGTTCGCTGCGCGTACTCGACGGTGCGGTAGTCGTGTTCGACGGCGTGGCCGGTGTGGAGCCACAGTCAGAGACGAACTGGCGCCTGGCCAACAACTACAACGTGCCGCGCATCTGCTACGTCAACAAGATGGACCGCTCGGGCGCGAATTTCCTGCGCTGCGTGGACATGATCACCAAGCGCCTCGGTGCACGCCCGCTGCCGGTGCAGCTGCCCATCGGCTCGGAAGACAACTTCAAGGGCATGATCGACCTGGTCGAAATGAATGCCCTGCTGTGGGACTCGGACGACAAGGACGCCAAGTGGGAAGTCATCCCGGTGGGTGATGGCAAAGGCCTGGCCGACAAGTTCGGCATCGTCGTGCCGAGCGATCGTAAGATTCTGGAAGAGGTTAACCGGTATCGCTCGGAACTGATCGACACCTGCCTCGAGATGGACGACGCGGCGATGGAAAAGTACCTCACCGACGGCGAGGCGCCTTCGGTCGAAGTGCTGCGCAACTGCCTGCGCAAGGGCACTATTTCCAGCGCCTTCAATCCCGTGCTGTGCGGCTCCTCTTACAAAAACAAGGGCGTGCAGCAGGTTCTGGATGCGGTCATCGACTACCTGCCGGCTCCGACTGACGTCGAAGCCATCAAGACCGTCGATCAGGACGGTAATCCGATCGGTGAGCGCAAGTGCTCGGACGACGAGCCGTTCGCAGCGCTGGCCTTCAAGGTCATCAACGACGCCTACGGTGCGCTGACCTTCGTGCGTGTGTACTCCGGCGTGCTGACCAAGGGCATGTCGGTGACCAACACCACGCGCGGCAAGCGCGAGAAGATCGGCC
>CAYFPW010000005.1:0-21939 GCA_964345055.1 uncultured Steroidobacteraceae bacterium
CGCTTCACCGACGGGCTGGCAGCACCGCCGCGCGCACGGCCGGCATGAGCGTCGGTGCTGCCAGCGCGTCGGTGAAGCGTAGTCGCAGCGTGCTGTAACGCGCCGTTGGCGGCAGCAACGCGGCCACATCGTCCAGATGAGCCAGGGCCAATGTGCTGTCGTGATCGCTGAGACCAGCCTCAATCACGCCGACCACCGTGAACTCGCGCAGCCGCGGGCTGGGCGGTGCACCGGGCTGCGCCACCGGCACCAGCAGCATCACATGCTCACCGCTTTGCACACCCAGCTGCTGGGCCAGTGCAATGCCGAGAATCAAACGATTACTCCCCGGCACCAGATCGCTCAGTGAACCCTGTTTGAGCAGCGGAGCGATCGATGTCACCTGCGCTTCCAATCCGGGGTCGATGCCCCGCAACTGCAGCGGCACCCTATCGGGCTGATGCACGCCGAGCGCGGTCAGCTCCAGTACCGGCGCCACTCCGGCAACGCCCGGGATGGCACGCAGCCGGGTGGCGAGCGCAGCGCTGCGGCTCGCAGCCTCTTCGGCCGGCATACCCGCCAGTGCCGTTGCCGACCATTCGACCCGTGCGTGCGCGGTCAGCGACAGCAAGCGGTTACGGAGTTCGCCGCCAAATCCGTTCATCACTGACAGCACGACGATCAGCGCCGCCACGCCCAGCGCAATGCCAGCCAGCGCCACCCACGTGATGAATGACACAAAGAATTTGTGATTGCGGGCACGCGCATAGCGCAGCCCGATGAACAGCGAAAGCGGCCGGAACATATGGAGCGGAATTAGACCACAGCGCGGACGACGGCGATTGCCGAGATCGATATACCTCCCCGCGCGGCCGTCAAACCCGTACCGACGGCCCCGATACCCGGGCCCTTTTGGTGGGCCCGCACGGCACATGAATGGTGCGATCGCAGGCTACAATGGGCGCATGAAAGTTCTACCGGGGCTATCGCTGCCAGCCGGGGCGCCCTCCCTTTGTCATTGGCATGGATTGCACGGCAGTGCGGGTGCGCTGGCCCTCAGCGAAGCTGTGGCCGCGGATCAGCGTGCCTGGGTGTATGTCGCCGCGGATGCACGCGAACTGGAACGCCTGACGAGCGAGCTGCGTTTCTTCGCCGCTGACGCGTTCGAGATCCTCACGCTGCCCGACTGGGAGGTACTGCCCTACGACGTGTTCTCGCCGCATCCGGATATCGTCTCGGGACGACTGAGCACGCTGGCGCGACTGCCCGACCTGAAGCATGGCGTGTTGCTGCTGACCGTGGAGGGGCTGCTCTCGCGCCTGCCGCCGGTGGACTATGTGGGCGCACGCACCTTCGAGCTGCATCGTGGCGCGCAACTGGCCGTCGATCCGCTGCGATTGCGACTGTCCAGTGGCGGCTATGCCAGTGTCGGACAGGTTTCCGCTCCAGGTGAGTACGCCCTGCGCGGCTCGCTGTTCGATGTTTGGCCCATGGGCGCGCAGACTCCGCTGCGCGTCGATCTGTTCGATGACTGCATCGACAGCATCCGCTGCTTTGATGCCGAGACCCAGCGATCGCTGGAAGTGATCGAGGAATTCCGTCTGCTGCCGGCGCGTGAATTCCCGCTCGACGCCAATGCTGTACGCGACTTCCGCCAGCGCTTCCGCGCACGCTTCCAGGGTGATCTGACACGCATGCCGGTGTACCGCGGTGTCACCGAGGGGCTGGCACCGCCGGGCATCGAGTTCTACCTGCCGCTGTTCTTCAATCAGACAGCCAGCCTGTTCGACTATCTGCCGGCTGACGCGGTCATGGCCACCACGGCGGACCTGCCCACCGCGCTGCAGTCTGCGTGGGACTCCATCGGCGTGCGCTTCGAAGATCGCGCCCACGACATTGAGCGCCCGTTACTACCGCCCGCCGAGGCCTTCATCGAGCCGCAAGAGATTCAGCAACGTTACGCCGCCCACGCTCGCGTGCAGCTACAGCCGTTTCGCGCCGTACCAGGTGGCACTGAGGTCGGCGACTACGATGCCGGCAGCCACAAGCCGCCAGACTTTCACCTCGATGCACGCGCGGCCCAACCGCTGGCACCCCTCCTGGACTATCTCGCCGGCCACGCCGCTCGGGTCCTGATCGCTGCCGACTCAGCCGGGCGCCGCGAAGTGATTGCGCAGATGCTCAGCGCGCACGGCAAGCCACCACGCCCCGTGGCGGACTGGGCGACATTCCGCGACGGCAGTGCACGACTGGCGATCACGGTGGCCGAAGATCTGGCCGGCGTGGCGCTGGACGATCCACCGCTTCTGATACTGGGCGAGGCGCAGCTATTCGGAGCGCGCGTCCAGCAGGCGCGACGCCGTCGCCGCGTACAGGCCGACCCGGCTGCAATCCTGCGCGATCTACAGAATCTGGAGATCAGTGCGCCAGTGGTGCACGAGGTCTATGGCGTCGGCCGTTACCTCGGACTGCAGATCATGAGCGTGGGCGGCGATACCGGCGAATTCCTGCAAATCGAATACCGCGGCGGAGATCGCATCTACGTGCCGGTGCACGCCCTGCACCTGGTCGGCCGCTACACCGGCGGCGCACCCGAGACCGCACCGCTGCACAAGCTGGGCACGGACCAATGGACCAAAGCTAAGGCGCGCGCGGCGGAAGCGGTGCGTGACGTGGCAGCCGAACTGCTGGACCTGCACGCCCGCCGTCAGGCGCGACGCACTGCACCGCTGGTCGCGGGCGAGCTCGAATACCAGAGCTTCGCCAACGCTTTCCGCTTCGAAGAGACGCCGGACCAGGCCGAGGCGATTGCTCAAGTGGTGGCGGATCTCGGCAAGGAAACGCCGATGGATCGCATCGTCTGCGGCGATGTCGGATTCGGCAAGACCGAAGTGGCGATGCGCGCCGCCTTCGTTGCCACGGCCGCCGGTCATCAGGTGGCCGTACTGGTGCCCACGACACTGCTGGCCGAACAACATGCGCAGAGTTTCCGCGATCGATTTGCCGACTGGCCGGTACGGATCGAAGCGCTGTCACGCTTTCGCTCCGGTAAGGAATCGAATGCGGTACTGGAAGGACTGGAAAACGGTTCAGTGGACATCGTCGTAGCCACTCATCGGCTGCTGCATGCCCACCCGCGCTTTAAGCGACTCGGACTGGTGATCGTCGATGAAGAACACCGGTTTGGTGTGCGCGATAAAGAACAGCTCAAGACATTGCGCGCCGAGGTGCATGTGCTGACACTGACGGCCACGCCGATCCCGCGCACCCTGAACATGGCGCTCGGCGGCCTGCGCGAACTGTCGCTAATCAGCACACCGCCGGTGGCACGTACTGCCATCAAAACCTTTGTCACCGAATGGCACGGTCCCACACTGCGCGAGGCGGCACTGCGCGAACTGCGCCGCGGTGGTCAGATCTATCTGATGCACAACGAGGTGCAGGATATCGAGAAGGTGGCAGCTGAATTCCAGCGTCTGGTGCCTGAGGCCGAAGTGCGCATCGGTCACGGGCAGATGCGTGAGCGCGAACTTGAACAGCTGATGGTGGACTTCAGTCACCGGCGCTTCAACACGCTGGTGTGCACCACCATCATCGAAAGCGGTATCGACGTACCCACCGCCAACACCATTATCATCGACCGCGCCGATCGCCTTGGACTCGCGCAGCTACACCAGCTGCGCGGCCGCGTTGGCCGCTCACATCATCGGGCTTATGCCTACCTGCTGGTACCCAACCGCAAGTCGCTGACGCCGGATGCCGCCAAGCGCCTCGAGGCCATCGAGTCGATGGAGGAACTGGGCGCCGGCTTCATGCTCGCAACCCATGACCTGGAAATTCGCGGCGCCGGTGAGTTCCTCGGCGAACGACAGAGCGGCGAACTCGCCGAGGTCGGACTGGCGATGTATCTCGACATGCTGGAGCGCTGCGTGCATCGACTGCGCGCCGATGGTGGCGCCGCCGCAGCCGAGCTGCCGCTGGCGGCGGTCAGCGAGGTGGAGTTGCATGTCCCTGCCCTGCTCCCGCCGGACTATGTGCCCGACATGCATCTGCGTCTTGCGCTGTATCAGCGCATCGTCGGTGCCGATGTGAGTCAGCTGCATGATCTGGCCTCCGAGCTGGTAGACCGCTTCGGCCCGCTGCCGGAACCGGGCAACAACCTGCTGCAGCTGGCACACCTGCGACTGAGTGCACGCACACTTGGGGTGCGCCGTCTGGAGCTCGGCCCCGAAGGCGGAAGCATCCTGTTCGAGGCACAGAACCGTGTGGAGCCGACCACTGTCCTGCGACTGATCCAGCGCGAGCCGCACACCTATCGACTGGAGGGCTCACTGAAACTGCGCGTGAACCACGACATCGAGACACCGGCCGAGCGCTTTACCTTCGCGCAGCAACTGCTGGAACGTCTGAGACAGCCGGATACCCCGACGGCAACCGTACCGCCGGGGCAACGCCGTCCTGATAAACTGCGCCGATGATCACGCGCCGCTCATTGACGCTGCTGACCCTGCTGGCACCGCTGGTGCTGCAGGCCACTGATGCACCCGCCACTCCGGAGACCCCTGCCACTGGCTCGGCTGCAACGGCGCTGAATGCGCGCAATCTCTACCGCGTTGAAGTGATCATTTTCCGTCAATCGCAGGCGCCCGGCGGTGGCGAGGATTTTACGGCACAACCCGAAGGCCGCGGTTTCGGTGACAAGCGCGATGTCGGCAGCGGACCTCCGACGGTTGTGCGACCGCTGGAGGACAATGAACTGCAGATGAACGCCCTCGCGCAGCAGATGCGCAAGAATGGCTCGGTGCAGGTACTGGTCCACAAGGGCTGGCTGCAGACCGCCACCGCATGGGGCCGACATGTCGGACTGCCGCTGGCTGATCTGGGTATCGAGGTTCCGAACCTGCGTGGCACGCTTTATCTGGAACGCGGCGATCTGCTGCATTTTGGCGCCTGGCTGCAGCTAGGCAACGCACCGGTCTATACGCTCAGCGAACTACGCAAGGTGCGCCTCAATGAGAGACATTACCTGGACCATCCGGCCTTCGGCGTCGTCGTTCAGGTGACTCAGTCCCGTTGATGCCCGGCGTATCTACGCCCCGCCGGATGGCGGGCTCATAGCGGCAGTGGCCTGCATCGACACACAGTTTCACGAACTCGACCATCCAGATCGCACAGCGCAATGTCATGCGCGACACCTGTGGATCGCGGTCATCACCTTCCAGCACGCAGCGATCCTGACGATCACGCGGGCCCTGTGGCTTGGGCAGCGCGTTAGGCACGGTCATCGGTCCGATCGCCTGCACCATCTGATAGGCAGACCAGGTGTTCATCGGCTCCGGAAACTCTACCGCCACCGTGCGGCCATTGAGCTCGAGCTGCATGTGTTTGCTGCGCGCTCGACACTCCCACCCGCCGCGCTCGCGGTGGCAATCGCTCCGCACGCGCACCGCATGATTGGCAACACGTTCGACGCTCGAGCATGTCACCTGTACCTGATCATGGCCACGAGGCTCGATGCTCACCCCTTCGGTAGCGGCCGCACCACAAGCTGCAATCACGGCGGCCGCAGCATTCGGTGGTAGCGCAGCCTGAGAGGGCGCGACAAACAATGCCAGTAGCCCGGTGACTACGAGCGTCACTGTCAGGGGACGGATGGAGAGCAATCGGGGCACGCTCAAGCTAGTCTAGCGATACCGACGGCTGGCCGCACGCCTCGCAGACCACGACACCCTCCGGCGCCTTGTCGAGTACGCGCCGGCTGAAATCGGCACTCCAGCCGATCAGGGTAAAGCTCCGCGCGAAACAGCCCGTACGATGTCACCGCAGGAAACCGCGCGCACAACATGAACGTCCGGCCAAGCGGCCGTCCGGCCCATCCGCTCAGCCCGGCTCCAGCAGCGCGATGGATTCAATGTGTGCGGTATGAGGGAACATGTCCGCAACTCCCGCTGCCAGCAGCCGGAAGCCGTGCTCGTGCACCAGCAGGCCGAGATCGCGAGCCAGAGTCGCCGGGTGGCACGAGACATAGACCAGGCGCTTGGGCCGAAGTTTTGCAACCCGCGGCAACAATTCTCGTGCGCCAGCACGTGGCGGATCGAGCAGCACATGACTGAAATCACCCTGCCACCACTTCGCCTCGAGCGCGGTGGCTGCAAACAGGTCCGAGACGTGGAAGTCGACGTTGAACAGGCCGTTGCGATGCGCATTGGCCCGGGCCCGCTCGACCAGCCCGGCATCGCCCTCGACGGCCACGACGGCACCCGCCCGCCGAGCCAGCGGCAACGAAAAATTTCCCAAACCGCAGAACAGGTCGAGCACCCGCGACTGCCGCTCGAGTTCCAGCAGTTCGATGACCTGCCCGACGAGCTGGCGGTTGATGGCGGCATTCACCTGCACGAAGTCGGTGGGCAGGAACTCGAGACGCACGTCGAACTCCGGCAGCGTATAGGCCAATGCCGGCGCCGGCGGTGTCAGCGGCTGCACCGTATTCAGGCCACCGCTTTGCAGGAACAGGCTGACGCCATGCTTCACCTCGAAAGCACGCAGCGCGTCGAGATCCTGCGGTGATGGTGGCGAGAGCACGCGCAACACCAGCGCCGTCGCATTCTCACCCACCGCCAGCTCAACCTGCGGCAGACGCTCGCGGATCGATAACGACGTGAACAGCTCCGACAATGGTGCGATCAGCTGATTGGCTGGCTTGGCGAGCACTTCGCAGGTGTCGATGGCGGCGATGAAGCTGCCCTGCCGCTCGCGGAAGCCAACGAGTGAACGCTCGCGCTTGTGGACATAGCGGGCACCGAGCCGCGCACGTCTACGGTAGTTCCACACCTGATCGGTGATCGGCTCCAGCCACCGCAACGGCTCGACGTGACCGAGGCGCTGGAGATTGTCGCGTAGCTGCTGGAACTTGACCTCGACCTGACTGGCCGCACTGAGGTGCTGCAAAGCGCATCCTCCGCACTGAGCGAAATGCGGGCAAGGCGGCGTGACCCGCAGCGGCGAGGACTGAAGGACTTCGCGCAGCTCCGCTTCATCGTGGCTGCGGAACCGCTTGCGCCGCAGATACACCACGGTCTCTCCCGGCAGCGCGCCAGGGATGAATGCAGCCTTGCCGGCGTGAACCACGCCCTCGCCGTCATGGGTCAATGCGTCGACGACGCCGGTTTCCGGCGTCGCGGGAAGCTGCCTGCTCACTGTGCTGCCATGCCGGTCGGGTGCATGGTGAAGGCACGCAGGAATTCAAGATGATGCGCTGCGCCCGAGGCCTGCAGCATGTCACGCACCCGCTGCTGCTCGGTAGCCAGCGCAGAGGCATCGAGCCGACCGCGCAGAAACTGGAAGCGGAGGTAGATCAGGTAGGTGTTCAGCACATCGGTTTCGCAGTAGTTGCGCACCGCAGCCAGTTCGCCGCGCTGAACCGCATCCCACACCTGATCGCCGGAGAATCCCAGCTTACCCGGCAGCTCGAGCAACGCCGCCATGTCTTCCAGCGAAGCGCGCGCCCGCCCCTGAAATCCGGACAGGATGTCCATGAGATCCATATGCCGCCAGTGATAACGGCTGAGGTAGTTGTTGTAGCGGAACTCACGATCCTCGTCGCCAACCTCCCAGTAACGCGGCGCCTGAATCCCGGCGCGCAGTGCACGATAGTGCAGCACCGGCAGATCGAAGCCGGCGCCGTTCCAGGACACGAGTTCCGGCGAATAGCGCTCAATGCCGTCGAAGAAGCGCTGCAGCAGGTCTTTTTCGTCCGACTGCTCGTCACCGAGACTCCACACCTTGAGCTGATCACCGCTGCGCATCACGCAGGAAATCGCGACCACCTGATGCTGCTCATAGGGCAGAAAATCCGATCCGGTCTGCGCCCGCGCCTGCGTGAACATGGCCTTGGCCACCTGTTCATCCGACAAGCTGTGCAAGCCGAGGGCTCGGCGGCCCAGCGCCACATCCGGAATCGTCTCGATGTCGAATACCAGCACCATTATGGCTTGCTCCCGGCGCGCCGCACCGGGCGCTGCCGCTTGGCCAACACTTTAAGAACCGTTTTTGCCGCCGGTTTTTTCCTGGTACCGGCCGCCGACTTGGGTGCAAGCGCAGTCGCCTGCAATAGCACCGCCACGGCGACGATCAGCCCATCCTCGTCGGTCAGCGTCACATGTCCCTCGCCCACACCCATCTTGCGACGCAGGGCATCGCCCCGCGCCGAATAAACCACCTCGGGTCGCCCCCATGCGTTCTGGACAACACCCACATCGCGCAACCACACACCGTGGGCAAAGCCGGTACCCAGAGCCTTGACGATAGCTTCCTTGGCAGCGAAGCGCAGTCCAAGAAAACGATCGGGCCGCTTGGTGCGCCGGTATTGCGCCATCTCCGCAGGCATCAGCATGCGTTCGGCCGTGCGATCACCGAAGCGCTTGTACATCTGTGCCATCCGCTTGGCTTTCAGTACGTCGACGCCGATGCCGAAAATCATGCGCGCACCTCCACCATCAGGCGCTTCATTTCGATCACGGCTGCCGGCAGGCCGTCGAAAACAGCCTGCGCGATGATGGCATGACCGATGTTCAGTTCCACGATCTCGGCAATCGCCGCCACCGGCTGAACGTTGCGGTAATGCAGCCCATGACCAGCATGAACCTCCAGACCGCGCGCCTTCGCATGACGTGCCGCTGCCTGCAGCCGCTTGAGCTCAGCCTGCTGTTCGGCACCGCCCGTATCCGCATATGTGCCGGTGTGCAGTTCCACCACCTGAGCACCGCAGTCGACTGCCGCGTCGATTTGAGCGAAGTCGGCGGCGATGAACAACGCCACGCGCACACCCGCCGCGCGCAGCCGTGCGCACTGCCCACGCAGAGACGCCGCAACTGAAATCACATCCAGGCCGCCCTCGGTGGTCAGCTCGGCACGCCGCTCAGGCACCAGACAACAGTCTGCCGGCCGTAGTTCGCAAGCCAGCGCGATCAGCTCTTCACTGGCAGCCATCTCCAGATTCATGCGCGTCTTCAGCTGCCCGGCCAGCGCCCGCACATCGCTTTCCTGGATGTGCCGCCGGTCCTCGCGCAGATGCAGCGTGATGTTGTCGGCACCGGCCTGTTCCGCGATCAACGCAGCACGCACCGGATCCGGATAGACGGTATGCCGCTGTTGACGCAGCGTCGCCACATGGTCGATGTTCACGCCGAGTTCGATCCGGGGGCTCATCCCTGCAACTCCTCTCCGAAAGTTTTTGCATGCCCGATCCGCGCCATTGAACGTGCGACGCTGCGCGAGCGCAGCTCGCGACCCTCGAGACAATGATCGATGGCTAACCGCATCAGCGCGCGCGCCTCCACCAGCGACTGCGCATCCTGCAACGGCTCACCAGCGGCCAGCGCGAGCAGCATAGAGCCCGCAAAGGTCGCGGCCTGCGAAGGCGCATTCATGCGATACAGTCCCTCGCCCGGGGCAAATCGGTAGCGCGCGTCCGCGGCAACGGGCTCACCCGTCTCGGCCTCCATATCCAGCTCCAGACCAAAACCCAGCAATTCCAGCAGCCGCTTCTCGAACACGCGCAGCACTGGCTCGGCCGGAGCGTCCGAAGCCAGCTGCAGCAGCGTCGTTTCGTACAGCGAGAACAGCTGCGGCTGCGGATCGTGCAGTGCTGTGAGCCTGAGGAGCAACTCGTTGAGATAGCAGCCGCTGATCCACTGCGAGGCCGGCAGAAACAGCGGCGGACCGTCGTTCTCCGCACCCGTCAGCGACGGTGCCTCGCCGCGGCCCTGCCAGGACAGCAGCAAACGCTGGAAGCACTGCAGTCCGGCGAATCGACCGGTGCTACCGGGTTTCCCGCCACGCGCGCCGCGCGCGAAGCTGGTCAGGCGACCGTGGTCGCGCGCAAAGACCTCCACGATGAGGCTGGTATCGCGAAACGGCCGCCGGTGCAGCACATAGCCGGGCGTCAGCGAAATGCGCTGCGCGCCCGCATTCATTCGAGCCCCAGCTGCGCCAGTGCTCGCGCGTCATCGGCCCAGTTCTCGCGCACCTTGACCCACAGGTTGAGGTGATAACGTTTACCGAACAGCGCATTGAGTTCGTTGCGTGCAGCGCGACCCACACGCTTGAGCCGCTCGCCGCCGGCACCGATGACGATGGGCTTCTGGCCTTCGCGATCAACGTAGATGACGGCGTGGATCTCGGTACGATCATCCGGCAGCGCCTCGATGGATTCCACTTCCACAGCAATGCCGTAGGGCAACTCCTCCACCAGTTCGAGCGTCAGCTTCTCGCGAATGATCTCTGCAATCCGGAAACGCTCACCCTTGTCGGTGACCATCTCGGGTGGGTACATCGCCTCTCCAGCCGGCAGGTGACTGAGCAGCGCGCGCACCAGCGGCTCGAGCTGATCACCCTTCAGCGCCGACACCGGCACGAGTTCGAGGAAATTGTGCAGACCCGACAGGTGCGCCAGAAACGGCAGCAGCCGCTCGCGGGGTCGGGCCTTATCCACCTTGTTGATGATGCATACCGCCGGCAGTCCGCTGTCACGGACACGTTCAAGCACCATCTGGTCCTCTTCAGTCCACACCAGCGCCTCGACCACCATGGCGACCAGATCGGCATCCGCCAGGGCGCTGGCCGCCGTGCGGTTCATCGCCCGGTTCAGCGCACGCTTCTGCCCGAGGTGCAGACCCGGTGTATCGACATAGGCGATCTGACCCTGCGGATAGTTGCCCAGACCCAGCACACGATGCCGCGTCGTCTGCGGACGCGGCGTCACGATCGACAGTTTCTGGCCCAGCAATGCATTGAGCAGCGTGGATTTGCCGACGTTAGGACGGCCGACCAAGGCCACTGCACCACTGTGAAATTCGCTCACTGCATCACCTGCTCAAGTACCTTTTGTGCGGCCCGCTGCTCGGCGCGGCGCCGACTGCTGCCCTCGCCCGTGCCGGCAACCGCCGGCACGTCCAGCTCGCAGCGGATCGTGAAATATTGCTCGTGCGCCTCGCCTGTGACGCTCTCAAGGGTATACCGCGGCAGTGCCAGTCCGCGCGCCTGCAACCACTCCTGCAGCCGCGTTTTCGCATCCTTGGTCGCTTCGGCCAGTTCCGGCGCATCGAGCAGCGGCTGCAACCACTGCAGCAGAATCGGTCGCGCCGCCTCCAGACCCGCATCCAGATACAGCGCCCCACACACCGCCTCGAAGGCATCGGCAAGGATGGATTCGCGCCGGAAACCACCGGTTTTTAGCTCACCGGGCCCGAGCGCCATGACATCGCCGATATGCAGACCTGCGGCCACCCGCGCCAGGGATTCGCCCTTAACCACGCTGGCACGCAACCGGCTGAGCGCACCTTCGTCCGCCTTCGGAAAACGTTGGTACAGCTCCTCGGCGACCACTAGGTTCAGCACTGCATCACCCAGAAATTCCAGACGCTCGTTGTTGGCCGAGGCTGCGCTGCGATGTGTCAGCGCGCGCAGGAAAAGCGCCGCATCCTTCGGCTGATAGCGCAACTCGCGCTGCAGCCACGCGACACAAGCCGCAGACATTGCCGGAGTGACGTTTATTGCCGTGTCACCTGCATTCGACCGGCGACGCTATCGCTGCCAGCCAGCCCAACCCACACGCCGCGGTGCGACTCGCGCATGCTTCCTCTATCACTCGATGGCGCGACCAACGCGACTCCATTGCGGACCACCGCTGCGACCCAGATCCCAATTGAACCAGATCCGCGACGCGCGGCCGATGATATTGGCATCCGGCACGAAGCCCCAGATACGACCATCAGCGCTGTTGTCACGATTATCACCGATCATCAGATAGTGACCCGCAGGCACGATGACCTCGGCGAAATCATTGGAGTCGCCTAACAGCGGATCGCCGGGTTCATCACACTGATAGCTGCGACCGATCTGGCGATTGCAGGTCGCAACGGGTGCGGCGGCCAGCCCGCCTGGCGTGAGACAGGCCAGCGTGCGATGTCGGTGCTCTCCCAGTTGCTCGGTGGCCAAACGCATGTTCTGGTAGCAGCCGTCGTTATAACGGCCCTCGGACTGCAGCGGCACCGGCGTGCCATTGATAATCAGCTGATCATCCTTCACCGCCACACGATCGCCCGGCAGGCCCACCAGACGCTTGATGTAGTTCTGGGACGGATCCGGCGGATAGCGGAAGACCACCACATCGCCCCGCTGCGGCGTACCCACCGGCACGATGATGGTATTGAGCACGGGCAGTCGCAAACCGTAAGCGAACTTATTCACCGCGATGAAATCACCGTCCTGCAGCGTCGGCATCATGGAATCTGAAGGGATGCGGAACGGCTCGAAGATGAACGAGCGAATCACCAGCACTAACAGGAACACGGGCAGGAAACTGTGCGCGTAGTCGACCGTGGTCGGCAGCTCGATGGCATCTGTGCCGACGCCGCGCGCCTGCGCCTCGCGCACGCGGAGCGGCGCGCCCACCAGCCAATCGGCTATCCAGACCACGCCGGCAACCGTAATGACCAGCACCAGCACCAGACTGAAGTCCAGCCGCTCAGACTGCAGCATGTGCAGGATGGCAGCGATGATGGTCACCGGCAGCGCCGCATACAACGCCCGAAGCCACGCCGGATCCTGAGCCACCGCCGGCAGCGCCGCGATGCGCCGCCGCGGACGCAGGAACCAGTCGTCGACGACCGCGATGGGTACTGCCACGAATGCCACCCAGGTCAGCCACTGCAGGATTTGCTGCAACATTACTTGCGCCCCACTTTGAGTACCGCCAGGAAGGCTTCCTGGGGAATTTCCACCGAGCCCACCTGTTTCATGCGCTTCTTGCCCTCTTTCTGCTTCTCCAGCAGCTTGCGCTTACGGGTGATGTCACCGCCGTAGCACTTCGCGAGCACGTTCTTGCGCAACGCCTTGACCGTGGCGCGCGCGATGATGTGCGCGCCGATCGCCGCCTGAACCGCCACCTCGAACATCTGCCGTGGAATCAGCTCTTGCATTTTGTCGACCAGTTCGCGACCACGCTGATAGGCGCTGTCGCGGTGCGCAATGATGGAGAGCGCATCGACCTTGTCGCCATTGATCAGGATGTCGAGCTTGACCAGCGGCGCATTCTGGAAATGACTGAATTCGTAGTCGAAAGAGGCGTAGCCACGACTGGTGGATTTCAGCCGGTCGAAAAAATCCAGCACGACCTCGGCGAGCGGCAACTGGTACTGCAGCGACACCTGCGTGCCAAGGTACTGCATCTTCTTCTGCACGCCGCGCTTCTCGCTGCACAGTCCGAGGACACCACCCACATAATCCGGCGGCACCAGGATATTGGCCGTGATGATGGGCTCGCGAATCTCGGCAATCTTGTCCGGCGGCGGCAGCTTAGAGGGGCTGTCGATCTCCAGCACCTTGCCGTCGGTCTGCAGCACCTCGTAAACCACCGTCGGGGCGCTGGTAATCAGCGTCAGTTCGTATTCACGCTCCAGACGCTCCTGCACCACGTCCATGTGCAACAGACCGAGAAAGCCTATGCGGAAGCCAAAACCCAGCGCCGCTGACACTTCCGGCTCGTAGTGGAGCGCGGAGTCATTGAGCTTGAGCTTGGCCAGCGCGTCGCGGAAGTCTTCGTAGTCTTCGGAGTTGACGGGGAACACACCGGCGAACACCCGCGGCTGCACCTGCTTGAATCCCGGCAGCGGCGCATCGGCCGGGCGTGCGTCGAGCGTAATGGTGTCGCCCACCGGCGCACCATTGATTTCCTTGATGCCGGCGACCATGAAGCCCACCTCGCCCGCCGACAAACTCGGCAGCGAAACCGGCTTGGGCGTGAAGCGGCCGATGCGGTCGATCTCATGCGCGCGGCCCGTGGACATCACACGGATTTTGTCGCCCGGCTTCATGGCGCCGTTGACTACACGCACCAGTGACACCACGCCGAGGTAGTTGTCGAACCATGAGTCGACGATCAGCGCCTGTAGCGGCGCATCGGTATCACCTTTCGGCGCCGGTATGCGATGCACGATGGCTTCCAGCAAATCCGGCACGCCCGCGCCCGTCTTGGCACTGACACGCACCGCGTCCTGCGCGGGAATGCCGATGATCTCCTCGATCTCGGTGATCACCTTGGCCGGATCGGCGGAAGGCAGATCAATCTTGTTAATGACCGGCAGCACCTCAAGACCGAGCTCGGTGGCGGTGTAGCAATTGGCGACGCTCTGCGCTTCCACACCCTGTGAGGCATCCACCACGAGCAGCGCGCCATCGCAGGCCGCCAAACTGCGCGACACTTCGTAGGAAAAGTCCACGTGGCCCGGCGTATCAATCAGGTTTAGCTGGTAACGCTGGCCGTCCTGCGCGTTGTAGAACAGGGTGACACTCTGCGCCTTGATCGTGATGCCGCGCTCACGCTCCAGCTCCATCGAGTCCAGTACCTGCGACTGCATCTCGCGGTCGGCCAATCCGCCGCACAGCTGGATGAGCCGGTCAGCCAGCGTGGATTTGCCGTGATCGACGTGGGCGATGATCGAAAAATTGCGTATGCGTTGCATGGACACTGGACCGGGCACCCGGAAGGCTCCCCGGGCGCCGGGGCGCGCGGATTATAGCCTAAGCACCGCGTTGAACCCGATCCGGCTGCCGCCGGGACAGCCGCCGTTCAGCGCGGCCGAAGCAGTCGCCAGAGTTCGGCCTCATCCAGGCGGTGCCGCGAAACCTCGATGCCATCGAGCAGCAGTACTGGCACATGCAGCCCATAGCGGCGCACCAGCTCCGGGTCGCTGTCCACGTCGACCACACGTAACGGCGGCAGCGCCTGCCGGCCACGCAGATGCTCGACTTGGGCATGCATTTCTTCGCACAGACCACACTCTTCACGACTGATGAGGGTGAGCCCGGACCAGTGGCGGGAGGATTCCATCAGCGTGCCTGAGAGCGCCCCTAGCGACGGGCGCCACCCGCGCGCGGCAGCCCCGCTGCGTTCGATCGCCCGGTACCGGGCGCGGCAGCCGGTGCGGTACGTGCGGGTACGGCCAGCGAGCCGGCAATGGCACGCACGGTATCTGGAGGCACTTCGCCGATGGCCGTCACCCGGTAACCGCGGACGGTGGTGGAATAGGCGGAGGAGGAACCGAGCTGGGTGATGCCAGCCCCGGCCGGGGGTCGCGCACCCTCGCGGCCGGTACGATCTTCAGACGGTGGCGCGTCCGCACCGGGCTCGACGAAGACCGACACCGTGGCCAGTCCGTCGCTGAAGACCCACTGCGTCACTGGTGCGGCGCGGCCCGGCATGACCTGACGCGCGCGCAGGGTCATGCGAAAGCCCGGCGGCAGCTCCGTGAGCCGCCAGAAATCGGACTTACGATCATCGTCACCCTGTGGTGCGGGACCCACCTCCGCATGGCGCGCCCAAAGAAAACCACTGGCCGCAGTGCGCGGTGCCAGATCACTGTCCGCGACCTGCTTGAGCAGACGCAGCTCGGTGAAGACCATCTGTTCCAGCACCGTACCGGCCGAGGTGCGCAGCTGGGTCTTCAGTGGCATCGCACTGCGCGCATCCAGCCAGAGCCGATAGCCGTAGCGAAACTGATCGCGCGGCTCGACGTCGAGCACGCGCACTTCCCGTCCGCCGACAAGCGTCGGCGGCAGTTCGCGCAGGTTGTACTGTCCCGAGGAGGCCACATCGAGTCGTGGCAGGCCGGCGAGCAGCAGGCCGTTGTCGTGCGCCGGCTCGACCACCACCAGCCGCTGATCGGGCAGGTAGCAGGTCAGCTCGCCGCCGCGCCGGATGAACTCGCGTCCCGTACCGTCCAGCGACAGGATCCGCTCCTCGCTGGTTGCGCCGGCGCGGTGCACGATCTGCAGCCGCTCGCTCTGGCCACGCAGCTCGTGCACGAACACGCCGCTGTAGTGACGGGTGCGGAGTGCCTGCTCCATGCTGGCCAACCAGTCGGCGGCGCTGGGTGCAGCGCGAGCCGCACTGGCAACGAACAGCAGCGCGCAAGCCACGCCTCCTGCCCATACCCGCTGCCGATCCGCTTGCCGCCTCACACTCATCTGGATTTCACCGTTCAATGCGCCGCGTCGGCACCTTCATCAATGATGACGGCCGCGGGCGGTGCATCAACGATCTGCCCCCCAACACGGCCGACGAGCACTGACAGCAACCCGCGCCGCGCCAGCGGCGAGGAATACTCACTGTGGGCAACTACATAGTTCGCCAATGACGCGGGGACCGGACTCGAACCACCACCCACACCGCGCGGCACCACATAACTGGCCGGCTCACCGTTGCCGCTCAAGTTGCCGCTCAACAAGATGTCTGTGCTGCCGGCGGCGGCCACCGTTGCGACGGCATCGACGCGCTGCTCAGCGGGCGCAGCGGCGGATAGCGTCTCCTCCTGCGCCAGGATCTGGTTACGCAGCAGGAACACCGACATGGCCGCAACCCCGGCAGCCAGCGTGCCGCCAAGCGCCAGCGTGCGCAGCCAGCGAAAACCCTGTGGTGCTGTCTCGTTCGCGTCACCGACATTGCGATCGATCGCCGCACCCACGCGCCGCGCAAAACCGCCGCTCGCCGTGGCAATCGGCTCGGAGCGCATCGCGGCACCGGCCAACGCATAACGGGCCCAGCGTGCACGCAACGCTTCATCGCGCGCCAGACGTCGCGACAACAGCTCGCACTCGGCCGCGCTCAGCTCGCCATCGAACATCGCCGAGAGCTGGCTCCCGCTTTCCTCGAGCCGCTCATCCATCCGTTCGGTTCCGTCGTGACTCACTACCCGATCTCCGTCCATGTCGTCTCTGTCCATGCCACCCACTTCAACTGTTCTCCGCCGAGCGCCCGAGGCCGCCCTCGAACACTGCACCGAGACGCCGATCGATGGCCTCACGGGCACGGAAGATGCGCGAGCGCACCGTGCCGATGGGACACTCCATCGCCGCTGCAATTTCTTCGTAACTGAGCCCTTCCAGTTCGCGCAGCACGATGGCCGTACGCAAATCCTCCGGCAACGCATCGATGGCGCGGTTGACGGTCTCGCGGATTTCTTCCGTGAGGGCCAGTCCCTCCGGGGTATCCGGATCACGCAAGCGCTCCAGCAGCGCCGCACCCTCGTCACCGTCCTGAGCATCGAGGTTCAGCGCGATCGGGCCACGACCACGCGCGACCAGCGCATTCTTCGCGGTGTTGATCGCAATCCGGTAAAGCCAGGTGTAGAAGGCACTGTCGCCGCGGAAATTTGGCAGTGCACGGTAAGCCTTGATGAAGGCTTCCTGGGCAATGTCCTCGGCATCAGCCGGATCACGCGAGTAGCGCATCACGAGCTTTACGACCTTATGCTGGTACTTCAGCACCAGCAGGTCATAGGCGCCGCGATCCCCGGCCTGCACACGTCGCACCAGCGCCAGATCACCGGCGTCGACACTCATGTGCCCATCCGTGGCAGGCGCACTCGCCAGCCCTGCTGTCGCACCGACGTTCGCGTGACCACCCGTCACCCCCGAAACCCGAGCCATCTCAGCCAGTCTAACAGCCAGTCCGTCAGGCATTGGTTTCCTCACTGTCCAGGCCAAGGGAATCCACCTTCAATGCCCTTTGGAGTCGGCAAAAGCCGACAGGTTCCGCAAACGATGCGTCGATCAGCGTCAATTCCCGGCCAGCGACACTGCGGAACGGCAACCAGAGCAGCGGACCCAATTGATGAGGGGGCGCCGTCAGGCGAACGGCAAGTGCCGCGCGACCGGGATCCTGCAGCCACCAGATACCGTTACGATCGCAAATGAGACGCCGGGTCACTCCGAGACCTGGGTAGGCCAGCCAGTCGCGGCCCCGCCGCCAGACGAATTGCAGGGCGGCCGCTGCCAGGATCCGACTCCACCCGGGCCATGCCAGCCCGGTCAGGAGCGCGACGGCAAGAAGGCCGCACCAGCCGTGCCAGAGGTACAGGAGGCGCCGCGAGGCGCGGAATTCAACGCTGAGGGTCGGACGCTGGCCGCGATGCGACGCCCGCCGTGGCGGGTTTGGCGAGGTCGAGTAATTCCTGAAGGACGGCGCTGTGTTCGGCGGGAGGCTGTTCACGCCCCAGCAGATAGCGGGCCATGTCCGGATCGGGCAAGTCGAGAAATCGCTCAAAGGCGGCGCGTTGATCACTGGACGCGCCGTGATACCGCTGAGTGATCCAGCGGCCCAGCAGCACGTCCAGTTCTTTCATGCCGCGCCGACAGCGCCAGCGCAGCTGACCGTCATTCACGTGGCGCGACCGGCGCTCAGTGCTGCCGCTCCGCCATCATCTGCTTGATCTCGGCAATGGCCTTGGCCGGATTGAGGTCCTTCGGGCAGGCCTCAGCGCAGTTCATGATGGTGTGGCAGCGGTACAGACGGAACGGATCTTCCAGTGCATCGAGGCGCTCGCCAGTGGACTCGTCGCGCGAGTCAACGATCCAGCGATAGGCCGCCAGGAGCGCTGCGGGCCCCAGATAGCGCTCGCTGTTCCACCAGTAGCTCGGGCAGGACGTGGAGCAGCAGGCGCACAGGATGCAGGCCGACGGACGGTCGATCTTTTCCTGGTCCTCCTTGGACTGCAGACGTTCGCGATCAGGCGGTGCCGGAGTGCGCGACTGCAGCCACGGCTTGATGGCCGCGTACTGCGCGTAGAAGTTGGTCAGGTCGGTGACCAGATCCTTGACCACCGGCTGATGCGGCAGCGGATAGATGCTGATGTCGCCGGAGCCCAGCTCTTCGCAGCTGCGCGTGCAGGCCAGCGTGTTCTGGCCGTTGATGTTCATGGCGCACGAGCCGCAGATGCCTTCGCGGCAGGAACGACGGAGCGACAGACTGGAGTCGACCTCGTTCTTGATCTTCAGCAGTGCGTCCAGAACCATCGGACCACAACGGTCCATGTCCAGTTCGAACGTGTCCACACGCGGGTTTTCACCCGTGGACGGATCGAAGCGGTAGATGCGGAAGCGGCGTACGCGCTTGGCGCCCGCCTGGGCCGCATGGGTCTTGCCGGCGCTCTTGTCGATGCGCGAGTTCTTCGGAAGTGCGAATTCAACCACGGTAGCAATGCCTCAGTAAGTTCTGGCTTTGGGTGCAACCACGGCCACGTCATCCGTGAGCGTGTTCAGATGCACCGGGCGGTAATCGATGCGCTGCTGGCCTGCGCCCTCGACCCAGCAGAGCGTGTGCTTCATCCACTTGTCGTCGTCGCGGTTCGGGAAGTCCTCGCGTGCATGCGCACCGCGACTCTCCTCACGGTTGGCCGCCGAGTTGATGGTTGCCGTGGCCTGCGACAGCAGGTTCTCCAGCTCCAGCGTCTCAACCAGGTCGGTATTCCAGACCATGCCGCGATCGGACACGCGCACGTCGGCGAAGCTGGCGTAGGTCTTGGCGAGCTTCTCGCAGCCTTCGCGCAGCGTGGCGCCGGTACGGAACACCGCCGCATCGCTCTGCATGATCTTCTGCATTTCCAGGCGGATCTCGGCGGTGGGGCGCGAACCGTTGGCGTTACGCAGTCGGTCGATACGCGAAAGCGCCAGATCCGCGCCGTCCTTCGGCAACGCCTTCTGTGCGGCGCCGGCCTTGACGATGCTGGCGCAATGACGCGCCGCCTCGCGGCCGAAGACCACCAGATCCAGCAGCGAATTGGAGCCCAGACGATTGGCACCGTGCACCGACACGCAGGCGGCTTCGCCCACAGCCATCAGGCCCGGCACCACCACGTCGACCTGGCCATTCTTCGAGGTGACCACTTCGCCGTGATAATTGCAGGGGATGCCGCCCATGTTGTAGTGCACGGTCGGCAGCACGGGGATCGGTTCCTTGTTGACGTCCACCGCGGCGAAGATGCGCGCCGTCTCGGCGATGCCAGGCAGGCGCTCCTTGATGACCGCAGGCCCCAGATGTTCGAGGTGCAGGTGGATGTGATCCTTGTTCGCGCCGACACCGCGACCCTCACGGATCTCGATGGTCATGGCACGGCTCACCACGTCGCGCGAGGCCAGATCCTTGGCGTTCGGCGCATAGCGCTCCATGAAGCGCTCGCCGGCGGAGTTGGTCAGGTAGCCGCCCTCACCGCGCGAACCCTCGGTGATCAAACAGCCCGAACCGTAGATGCCGGTGGGGTGGAACTGCACGAACTCCATGTCCTGCAGCGGCAGACCGGCGCGCAGCACCATGCCGCCACCGTCGCCCGTGCAGGTATGCGCTGACGTGCACGAGAACCAGGCGCGACCATAACCGCCGGTGGCGATGATGGTCTGCTGCGCGCGGAAGCGATGAATCTTGCCATCGGCCATGTCGATGGCAACCACGCCACGGCACTCGCCATTGTCCATGATCAGATCGACAGCAAAATATTCGATGAAGAACTCAGCTTCGTTCTTCAGCGACTGCTGATACAGCGTATGCAGCATGGCATGGCCGGTACGATCGGCCGCGGCCGCCGTGCGCTGCGCAATGCCCTTGCCAAACTCGGTGGTCATACCACCGAACGGACGCTGATAGATCTTGCCGTCTTCGGTGCGCGAGAACGGCACGCCGTAATGCTCGAGTTCGATGACCGCGGCAGGCGCCTGCTTGCACATGAACTCGATGGCGTCCTGATCGCCGAGCCAGTCCGAACCCTTGACGGTGTCGTACATGTGCCAGCGCCAGTCATCAGCGCCCATGTTGCCCAGCGCGGCGGAGATACCACCTTGCGCCGCCACCGTGTGGCTGCGCGTCGGGAAGACCTTGGTGATGCAGGCCGTGGACAGACCGGCTTCGGCCAGGCCGAGCGTGGCGCGCAGACCGGCACCGCCGGCCCCGACGATCACGACGTCATAGGTATGGTCGACAAATTCGTAAGCGGACATGGATTCAGGACCTCAGGCGCCGCGGAAGGCGAGGTGAAGCACGGCATACACGGCCAGCGCCGCGCTCAGCCAGTGGACGAATTGATTGAGGAACAGGGCGACGGTCTTGGCCGCAGCGCCGTGCACGTAGTCTTCGATAACCACTTGCACGCCGAGCACCGAGTGCCAGGCCATCACGGCCACGGTCAGCGTCAGCCACAGTGGGTTCAGTCCGCTCCCGATCCAGCGGGTGACTGCCGCATGGTCGGCCAGCGGCAGGGACAGCAGCGAGAGCAGCAGCCACAGCGTCAGCGGTACCAGTGCGATGGAGGTCAGGCGCTGCACCCACCAGTGATGCACGGCACCGCCGCGAGCGGGACCATTGCCGAGCACACGGCTCATCGGTGTACGCAGGCTCATGCTGCACCTCCAACCGGGCAGAAGATCACATACAGGCAGGCCGCGAGCGCGACCAGCACTGCAAGAATCACCAGCGTGGCGCTGCGGCGCGCCTGGGCCTTTTCCAGGCCGAAGCCGGCGTCGAACACCAGGTGACGGATGCCCGCCGCGAAGTGATACAGGAAGGCAGTCAGCCAGCCGATCAGCAGCACGCGGAAGATCCAATGCGAGAACACGGCCACCGCGACAGCGTAGTCGGCAGCGCCGGAAGAGGCCGCCAGCAGCCAAGCGGTCAGCACCAGCAAACCGAGGGCCAGAGCCATGCCGGTGAAGCGGTGGGTGATGGACAGCGCCATCGTGTAGGCAAAACGGTAGACGGACAAATGCGGCGATAGCGGCCGGGCTGGCATGGTCAGTTTTCCTGTTGGTGCGTGTGCGGTATGTACCGATTAATCAAAAATCAATGCAACGGCCGGCCTTTTCCCAGTCGCCGAAGCGGGTGGGTTCCGGGCCTGTCGGCCCGCCGATCTCTCGCACTGGAGGCGGCGATGCCGGTGGCTGGGCGGTCGGGTCGCGCTGGGCGTCGGCGGTTTGAGGCGCGTCGGCCGCGGGCATCGAGTTGGACTGCTCAGGCTCCGGCATTGGGGGCGGAGTGTGCCAGAATTTCCGCCCCGCGGTAAATGCCTGAAGGACGACGATGACTGGCCAATGCCTGTTGCACGATTACGGGGCACTGCGCTTGCACGGGCCGGATGC
>CAYFPW010000006.1:0-2539 GCA_964345055.1 uncultured Steroidobacteraceae bacterium
GCTCCAGCAACCGCAGCGCGCGACGTCCACGCGGATTCTCCAGCCGCGGCTGGAGCGCAAACATCTCGCGCACACCGAGCGCGATCCGACGCGGAATCGTCACCCGCTGGTGGGCCTGCCGCAGCGCCCGATCACATCCATCCAGAATGGATTGCGGATCATCCCAACGCTCACGCGGCAGCGTTTCGATGTATGCGGCAATCGGACCGTACAGCAGCAGTGCGAACAGGAACACCGGCGTTACGGGCTTGTCCGACTGGACGCGCAGGTCCGTGTTCGCCAGGCCATTGACCAACAGCTTCTCCACCGGACTGCCAGGATGGCGGCCCAGAAAATCCTCGACGGCCGGCAGGATGACTCGCAGCAACCCATGCCGGCGGAGCACAGGCAGACTGGCCCGCCCGTGACCGGTGAGGAACAGCTTGTTGATTTCATCGAACAGGCGAGCCGGCGGAACATTTGCCAACAGACCTCCGAGTTCCGCAATGGGCGCCAGACTGGCCGCGTCGAGTTCGAAGCCCAGCTTGGCCTCGAAGCGTGCCGCACGAAGCATTCGCACGGGATCCTCGCGATAACGCGTGACCGGATCACCAATCAGTCTCAGGCGACGGGCAGCGATATCCGCCATGCCATCGACATAATCCCAAATCGAGAAGTCGGCGATGTTGTAGTACAACGCATTGCAGGCGAAATCACGCCGCCACACGTCATCATCGATGTTGCCGTAGATATTGTCGCGCAGGATTCTGCCGCCAGCATCCAGCACCCGATGCTCACTCGCAGCCATCGGCGCCTCATCCGCCACGACAAGTTCATCCGAGTCACTCTCGCGATCATCCGACTCAGCCCCTTCCTCATGGGAGGGCTCATCGTCCAGCGATGGAGCACCGGAGGAGCGGAAGGTAGCGACCTCGATGATTTCCTGACCGAAGATCACGTGGGCCAGCCGGAAGCGCCGTCCGATGAGCCGGCAGTTGCGGAACAGCTGCCTGACCTCCTCCGGCAGCGCGTTGGTGGCGACGTCGAAGTCCTTCGGAGTGCGCCCAAGGAGGATGTCGCGCACGCAGCCGCCGACCAGAAACGCCTGGAAACCAGCGTCCTTCAGCCGGTAAAGCACCCGCAGCGCATTGGGGGATACCTGTTGCCGCGACATCGTGTGGGCGTCGCGCGGAATGATGCGTGGGCTGAGCTTATTGCCCGAAACCCCTGAATTGTCGTTCAAAATACTCCGAAGCCCGCTTGTTTAATTGGGAGAGGCTCCTATAATACCGCGCCTTCGACCCGAGCCCCCGAAGATTGCTCCCTTCGTCTAGAGGCCCAGGACACGGCCCTCTCAAGGCTGTAACACGAGTTCGAATCTCGTAGGGAGCGCCACCCCCCCTTTCGCGGCAGTGGCTCGCAACTCACATCACCAGTTTCGCGTCAGCCCGAGGGTCAGACGCCCGTCGTGCCGGCTCCGTCACCACTAACGCAAGGCAGCCCGTCTTCAAATAGCAAGTACGCATCTTTCGCAAGGCTCTCAACTGTGGCGACTGGAATATCTATTCACTAGGCCCCCATCGGACTCACCTCAGATTAATCGTCCCAGACTCGTTGCCAGCCAGATATGATCGTGGCCGCACTGAGAACGAGTCGGTGGATCAAGGTGCGGAACCCTTCTGAGTTTGGTGGCTACTCATACTCCGCGCACACCGACAACCGCCGATGAGCACTAGCTCTGGAATGAGTATGGAGTTCGCATGAGTACTTCTTTTCAGGCAGGATCCCCGACCCTAATTCGCGCTGCAATGATCGCACTCGCGACCATAGGCCTCTACGCGTGTGGCGGCGGTGGATCCGGCGGAATGCCGGGGCCATCATCGTCCTCGAGCGCCTCGTCGAGCTCATCGACTAGCTCCTCGTCGTCCTCCACACCGATGACCGTCACCCTCGGCGGATCCGTTTCCGGGCTGATCGGGTCTGTCACTCTGGCCAGCGGGAATGGCGAAAACCTTACCGTGAGCGGCAGCAGTTTCACTTTCGTGAACAAGCTGACTGCGGGTTCTGTCTATGCCGTCACCGTCGTCAGCCAACCGACGGGCCAGAGCTGCAGCGTTTCAAATGGGAGTGGCGTTGCAGCCACAGCGAACATCACCAACGTCGCGGTGAGTTGCCTGAATAACACCTACACGGTTGGCGGCACCAATTTCTCGCAGGCGACCGTGTCCATCAGCGGCAGCAGCATCGCCGGCCAAGCGGCCAGCACCTCCAACCCCTACCAGTTCAGTGCACGGTTCGGGGACATCGTGACCCTTACGGCAATCAAGTCCGGCAGCCTTTGCACCGTGACAGGTTCGCCAATCACGATGAGCGCAGCCAACGTCAGCAACGCCAACGTCATCTGCAATAGCGTTCCGAGCGCACCGGTTGCCCTCACTGCAAACGGTGGCAAGGGCCTGATCACAATCACCTTCAGCGCCCCGACCTCCAGCGGCGACGGCGCTTTAACCGGCTACATCGCCAGTTGCAGTGCTGCTGGCGGCGCTGCAATCACCGGCAC
>CAYFPW010000006.1:2549-21662 GCA_964345055.1 uncultured Steroidobacteraceae bacterium
CATCAGCGGCAGCAGCATCGCCGGCCAAGCGGCCAGCACCGCTGACCCCTACCAGTTCAGCGCACGGTTCGGCGACATCGTGACCCTCGCGGCAATCAAGTCCGGCAGTGTCTGCACTGTGACAGGCTCGCCAATCACAATGGGTGCGGCCAACGTCGGTAACGCCAACGTAACCTGTGTTCCGGGCGCACCGATTGCCCTCGCAGCAACTGGGGGCAAGGGGCTGATCACTATAACCTTCAGTGCCCCTACGTCCCGAGGCGATTTAATCGGCTACATCGCCAGTTGCAGTGCTGCTGGCGGCGCTGCAATCACCGGCACCGCTACGGCTTCAGCGACTTCCATCAACGTCACCGGGCTGACCAACGGCACGACGTACAGCTGCACCGTCAAGGCAACCAATGCCTATGGCAGCAGCGCGGATTCAAACGCTCTCTCGGCGACGCCCAATGCCAATGCCTTCAAAATCGAAGCCTGGGCGGACAACTGGTTTTCCGTCTATGCCAACAGCGCATACATCAACGAGGATCACATTCCGATCACTCAGGTTCGTTCATTCAACTCCGAAACCTTCACTTTCAGCGCCACCTACCCCTTCGACCTGAATTTCGTCATCAAGGACTATGTTCAGCTCGACTACCTCAACGGGGACACGGGGCTCGAGTACATCAACAATGTCGGCGGCACCCAGCAGATGGGGGACGGCGGATTCATCATGCAGCTGACCGACACGGATAGCGGCAAGCTGGCTGCCGTATCCAGCTCGGCAGTTAAATGCCTGGTCATCCACAAGGCGCCGACCAACAAGAGCTGCGCCAGTCAGCCAAACCCGACGACTGCAGCAAACAGCTGCGGTCTGCCGGTCAAAGTGTCTGAGCCGACGAACTGGAAGGATCGGGGCTTCGACACCTCCGGGTGGGTCAATGCATCGGTCTACACCGGCACCCAGATCGGCGTTAAGGAAGGCTATTACGACATCACCTGGCAGCCTTCGGCCAAGCTCATCTGGACAGGTGATCTACAGGCCGACAATACCCTGCTCTGCAAGGTGACGGTCAATCAGCCGCCCTGAGATCGTCCCGGCCACTGGCTCGCTGACGAAGAGCTGTTTGAGAAGTCCTACAGCTATATCCGCCAGCACTACTCATGAGATGGGTTTATGGCCCCTATGGGCTGGCGCGCAGTCCGGAAGCTACCCTGTGGAAAGCCTGCAGATTAGGGAGCTCGGAGGGCGTTCCGGGCCGTAATTAACAGGTTTGAAGGGGTTGGTTTGGCGGAGAGGGTGGGATTCGAACCCACGTGCCGGTATTACCCGACCATCCGATTTCGAGTCGGCGCCGTTATGACCACTTCGGTACCTCTCCGGCGCTCGAACGGTGCTCACTGATATTCTAGCCGAAGCCTTGTCCGAGGGTAACCCCGGATCTGATCCCGGGGGCCGGAGTACGCATGCGAACCACAAGCTGGTTGACAATCAGACTCTCAACTATGTGCCTTTTGGTTGGGTTATTGAGCGGCGTCATGATCACGGGCTGCGCGCCCTCCAACTCGCGGCTGGAGCAGATCAGGGCCCGGCATCAGTTACGCGTTGCCACGCTGAACCAGCCGACAACCTACTATCTGGGCGCACACGGTGCGCAGGGTTATGAGTACCGACTAGCAAGCGCGTTCGCTGAACATCTCGGTGTGCAGCTGGTGGTACTGCCGCTTGGCGACATCGAAGAACTGCGCGAGGCACTTGCTTCCGGCGCTGCGGACATTGTCGCCGCGCAACTGACTGCCGACGATTCCTGGCGCAGCTCTGCTCTGATCAGCAACACCTATCGGAAGGTAACGCAGTTGGTGATCCAGCAGCGCGGGGCCCAGCTGGCGCGGAGCATCGACGATCTGCGCGGCAAACGATTAGTGGTCTCGGAGCAGAGTCCACAACTGCAACTGCTCACTGATCTGCGCGAAAAAAACGCTCCCTATTTGAACTGGACGGAACTGCGCCGCGAACAGGCCGACCCGCTGGACTGGGTTACCAGCGATGACGCCGATTGCGCCATTGTCGATGACAGTGACTTCCGCTTTGCGCAGTTCACCAATCCCGAAACGGTCGTCGCTTTCGAATTGCCGCAGAAGCGCTCGCTGCAATGGATGATGCCGCCTTCAGCGCTGGAGTTGCGTGATGCGGTCAACCGGTTCTTTCGCGATGGCGAGCGCTCCGGGGTCCTGGCAGAGATCGAGCAGGAGTCACGCGACGAGGTACGCAATTTTGAATATCTGGAGGCGCAGCAATATCAGACGGACATCGCCGCGCGGCTTCCGGCACTGCAGGCCCAGTTCGCCGATGCGGCACAGAAATATGGTCTCGATTGGCGACTGGTTGCAGCGGTTGGCTATCAGGAATCGAAGTGGCTGGCCGACGCTCATTCGGATTCCGGCGCCAAGGGCATCATGATGCTCACCAGCGGGACGGCCGCCAAACTGGGCGTCAAGGATCGCTCCGACGCCTCGCAGAGCATTCTGGGCGGCGCGGAGTATCTGGCCCGAGTCCGCGAGATGATTCCGGCACGCATCGCGGAGCCGGACCGGACCTGGTTTGCACTCGCCGCCTACAATGTCGGCTACGGCCATCTCGAGGATGCTCGTGTGCTGGCGCAGTCGCAGGGTCGCAATCCGGATCGTTGGTCTGAGGTGAAACAGGTGCTGCCATTACTGGCGGAGGAGCGCTGGTACCGGACAACCAAGCGCGGGTACGCCCGAGGCTGGGAGCCAGTCAAATTCGTCGATCAGGTTCAGGGCTTTCTGTCCGTGCTGCAATGGCAGCAGCCGGGCTCCGGCACGCCGGCCGATGCAGCCCCCGTCAAAGCGCCGCGAACACCCTCCCCCAGCCCGCCAGGGTGAGATCAGCGGCGCGCCGCGAAAAATCCGTGCAGCAGTTCCTGACAGTCGTTTGCCAGCACGCCACCGAACACATCGGCCCGATGATTGAGGCCCGGCAAACGGAATGCATCCAGCAGGCTACCGGCGGCACCGGCCCGCGGATCCCAGGCGCCGTAGACGACCCGCTGCACGCGGGCGTGCACGATGGCTGCCGCACACATCAGGCAGGGCTCGAGCGTGACGTACAGCGTGGTACCGCCGAGGCGATAGTCGTGCAGTGCAATGCCGCCGGAACGCAGCGCCAGCATCTCGGCATGGGCCGTGGGATCGCAGGTCTGGATGGGTCGATTCCAGCCGGTTGCGATCACTTCCTCGTCACGCACCAGTACTGCGCCCACCGGCACCTCCCCCGCCGCGGCCGCAGACCGGGCCTGCTCAAGCGCCAGCAACATGAACCGTTCATCAGCCGTCATGTGGGGAATGCCCATTTACTTTTATGACCTGTGAATGCCCGGCACATCAATGCTTCAACAGTGATTCGACGCGCAGCGCAATCGCGGCACGCTCGGCCGGGTCGATGCGTTCAAGATTTTTCACCTGTAGTGCCATGCGCGCATTACTACTCAGCATTGCCGCATGACGCATCAGGAAATCCCAGTATAGCGTGGTGAATGGACAGGAACGTTCACCGGTCCGGGCACCGGGATCGTAACGGCAGGTGCTGCACGGACCACCCATGCGCTGAATGTACTTGCCGGTGGCCGCATAGGGCTTGCTGGCCATTAGACCGCCATCGGCATACTGACTCATGCCTAGTGTGTTGGGCAGCTCCACCCACTCCACGGCGTCCACGTAAACCGACAGGTACCAAGCGTGCAGCTGCCTCGGCTCAACACCCAGCAGCAGCGCGAACAGCCCAGTGACCATCAGGCGCTGGATGTGATGGGCATAACCATGCTCAAGGGTCTGCTTGAGGGCATCGCGCAGACACGCCATGTCCGTCTCACCCGTCCAGTACCAGGCTGGCAGATCGCGTGAAGCGTTGAGCGCATTGCGCTCTACGTAGTCAGGCATCTGCGTCCAGTAGATACCGCGGACATATTCGCGCCAGCCGAGAATCTGACGGATAAACCCCTCGACGCTTTCCAGCGGCGCATGACCGGCCCGATAGGCCTTCTCAGTCGCCTGCACGACCTCGCGTGCGGTCAGCAACTTCAGGTTAAGTGCCGCAGACAGTAGCGAGTGATAGAGCCAGGGTTCACCCGGCCATATTGCGTCCTGATAGCGACCAAACATCGGCAGGCGATACTCAATGAAACACCGTAGTGACTGCAGCGCCTGCTCCCGGGTAACTGGCCAGGCGAAGCTATCCAGCGAGCCTGGATGCGTGGCAAAGCGGGTCTCGACCAGTGCGATGACCTCGCGCGTCAGCGCATCGGGCTGGAAACGGGTAGGTTCCGGCAATATGCCGGGCCCTTCAGGACCAAAGGCCTGCCGGTTCTCGGCATCGAAGTTCCACGCCCCGCCGACCGGCTTTCCATCCTGCATCAGCACGCCAAAGCGCTGGCGTAATTCACGATAAAAATACTCCATCCGCAGGGACTTTCGCCCCTGCCGATGCCGGGAAAAATCAGCCACCGTGATGAAGAAATGCCGATCATCACGCAGCTCGAGCTCTTTCCCGGCCGCAGCAACGACCTCGCGGATCGACTGCAGGACGCGCCAGTCGCCTGGCGTGGTCATGACGACGTGCTCGGGTGCAAGTCTCTTCAGGGTGGCCTGCAGCTCGGCAGCCAGACTACCCAGATTGTCAGGGTCGTCTAGTCGCCGGTAGAACAGCGGCCGACCCATCGACTCGAGCGCCTGCGCGAAATGGCGCATCGCTGCGAGAAACAAGGCAATGCGCTGCTTGCTGGACCAGACGTGGGTGGCTTCCTCACCCACCTCGGCCATCCACACTGCATCCTGGGCAGCGTCGAAACCGTCAAAAGCGGCCGCCTCCAGATCGAGCTGATCACCCAGCACCAGGACCAGCGTGCGCAATCGCTTCATTTGGAGACCCGTCCGCCCCGCTGAGTGCGACAGGCATCAGAACAGTATTTCACCTCATCCCAGCTGCGTGCCCAGCGCTTGCGCCAGCTCATCGGCCTGCCGCAGGTGCTGCAGGCCTTGCTCGCCAGAGACTGCTTATTGCCCTTGAAACCCGACTGTTTCATCGCCCGACCTCGAGGCAGCGCGCGTCGCTGATGCATTGTAGCCGCAGCGGACTTGTTCCTATAATCGGCCATGAAATACGCATGGCTCCTGCTGTTGTTGCCGCTCCTCCCGGAGACTTCCATGGCCATCGAAGAACCAAGCTACGAAGTCGTGCAAAAGCTGGAGGGCGCTGAGGTACGCCAGTACGCCCCGTATGTGGTGGCAGAAGTGCTGGTGGACGGCACTGTCGATCAGGCTGGCAACAAGGCCTTTCGCATTCTCGCCGGTTATATCTTTGGCAAGAACAAAGGCGAGCGGAAACTGGAAATGACGGCGCCTGTCACCCAAGCGCCGGCGCCGACGCGACTGGCCATGACAGCGCCGGTCACGCAGGCTCAGGCGGCCGGCGGATATGTGGTGCAGTTCGTATTGCCCAGGAATGTCACGCTGGCCACCGCGCCCGAACCACTCAATCCTCAGGTGAAGATACGCGAAGTGCCGGGATCCTACGTCGGGGTGATTCGTTACTCCGGCTTCTGGTCGCAGACCAACTACGAGCAGCACTTGGCCGAACTCAAGAAGGCACTGGAAAAAGCGCATTTGAACTGGTTGGGCGAGCCGGTGCTGTCGCGCTACAACCCGCCGTTCACGCCGTGGTTCCTGCGCCGCAACGAGATCTGGCTCACGCTGCAATCACCGCCTCAGGGCGGCACGCACTAATCCAGCTCGTACTGGTTCTTGTAATCCAGCTTCAGCGCTGGATTCTGGCGTGACTTTTCCATCACGCAGTTGCCGACCACCAGCAATTCGATCTCCGTGCCCATCAGACAGCGGAAGGCATCCTCCGGCGTATTCACGATGGGCTCGCCGCGCACATTGAAGGATGTGTTGACGAGCACCGGGCAGCCAGTGAGTTCCTTGAAGCGCGTGATCAACGCGTGGTAGCGCGGATTGGTCTCGCGATGCACGGTCTGGATGCGGGCCGAATAGTCGACGTGCGTGATGGCCGGAATGGTTGAACGAGGCACGTTCAACTTTTCGATCCCAAACAGCTTCTGCTGCGCCTCGGTCATCGGGAGCTGCCTGGACTTGGCCACATCAGCCACCAGCAGCATGTAGGGACTGTCGTTGTCGCAGTCGAACCATTCGGCCACCTCCTCGCGCAGCACGCTGGGCGCAAAAGGTCGGAACGACTCGCGGTATTTCACCTTCAGATTGAGCTGTTTCTGCACCGCCGGTGAGCGCGGGTCAGCGAGGATGGATCGCCCACCGAGCGCGCGCGGGCCAAACTCCATTCGCCCTTGATGCCAGCCAACCGCCTTACCCTCAACCAACGCACGCGCAGTGATATCGATCAGCTGCTCGTCGCTGACCACGTCAAACACCGCACCCGCTGCATTCAGCCGCTGCGCGATGTCATCCTGAGCGTAGACGGGCCCGAGATAGGAGCCGCGCATGCTGTCGCCCGCCAGGACCGTGCGCGGCTTGCCGTGGGTGATGTGATACGCCGCGAGAGCCGCACCCAGCGCGCCACCAGCATCGCCGGCCGCCGGCTGGATCCACAAGCGATCGAAGATCTTCTCTCGCAGCAGCTTGCCGTTCGCCACGCAGTTGAGCGCCACACCACCAGCCAGACACAAATGCCTCAGTCCGGTGGATTTGCGGATGCCGCGCGCCAGTTTGATCACCACTTCTTCGGTGACCGCCTGAACAGAGGCTGCCAAATCCATCTCGCGCTGGGTCAGTTCACTCTCCGGCGCGCGCGGGGGCCCGCCGAACAGCGCATCGAAGCGCTCATTGGTCATCTTCAGCCCGGTGCAGTAATCAAAGTAGGTCATGTCGAGAGCGAACGAGCCATCCTCGCGGATGTCGATCAGATGCTCGCGAATAAGATTGGCATAGCGCGGCACCCCGTAGGGAGCCAGGCCCATGACCTTGTACTCACCGGAATTGACCTTGAAACCTGTGTAGTAGGTGAAGGCGGAATACAGCAGCCCGAGCGAATGGGGGAACTGGATTTCCTTGTGGACCTGCAGCTGATTGCCGCGGCCAATGGCCAGCGAAGTCGTGGTCCACTCCCCCACTCCGTCCATCGTCAACACCGCCGCCTCTTCAAACGGCGACGGGAAGAAGGCACTGGCCGCATGGCTCAAGTGATGTTCGGAAAACATCAGGCGCCGCTCCCAGTCAATCGACACGCCCAAATGCTCCTGGAGCGCCTCGACGATCACCCGCTTCTGGAACAGCTTGTCTTTCACCCATACCGGAAGTGAGGTGGCGAACGACCGAAAGCCACGTGGCGCGAACGCGAGATAGGTCTCGAAGAGACGCTCGAACTTCAGGAAGGGCTTGTCGTAAAAAACCACATGGTCGACATCGGCGGCCTGGCAGCCCGCGGCCGCGAGACAGTAATCGATGGCGGAAATGGGGAAGCGCGCATCATGCTTCTTGCGGCTGAAGCGCTCCTCCTGCGCGGCGGCCACGATGACACCGTCGACGACAAGGCATGCCGCCGCGTCATGGTAGTACGCGGAAATGCCCAGTACTTTCATGCGTCAGAATAGGGTGTACAGGAACGGCGCTATGACCGAACCCTGCGCAGCGATCAATAGGGCGCCGATGACCAGGATGATCACAATCAGGGGCACCAGCCACAGCTTCTTGCGCAACTTCAGGAAGGCCCAGAGTTCTTTGGCGAATCCGCTCATGCTTGCCTCGGTCAGTATTGATTGCGCAACGAATCCGGGGTCGGACCCGGCGGGTCGCGCTCCAACCAGTAACTGCTCACCTGCCTGCGCTTCAGACGCAGCGGATCGCGGCCGCCCAGTCGCGCGATCAAAGCATAGGGCGTGATCAGCACGAAGAAGATGGCACCTAGGACGAGCGGACTGACGACTTTACCCAGCAGGTCGGCAAGCTTCATCCAGCCACGGTTCAGCGGCCTGAGAGATGCAGGCATGAGCAGCGCAAGCAGCGCGAATACCAGGGCTGCTGCAGCCAGAACCCACACCAGTGGGGTCAAACCATGGCGATACCAGCGCATCGCCGCCAGCAGCGATAAAACGGCTGTGAACAGCGCACCGAAGCTGCGGTCTGACGGAAGTTTGGAGGCTGATATCTTCATTTGGACTTCCTATCCTAATCCGGGCAGATGCCCCCCGTTCATCACAGGGGGCTTATGACCGCTTAATGAAGCCGCTTAATGCGGCTTGACGGTATAGGAATACCCGATCATCTGGTTCTTGCGGGTCTTGGTTTCCTTGGCAGGCACCCAGGTCTGCACATAGTCCACCTTAACGTTGTCAGGCGAGACCGTAACCAGCAGGTGTCCGGTGCCGCCCAGGACGGTGCCATTCTCGTAGTTGTAGATCCGGGCGCGATCGTTCAGCTCGATGTTGCTGGCGCTGGGCTGCGGCCCGGTCTGGTAGATCACACCGTCCAGCTGCTGACTCACGTACGTGTGGTCGTGACCCTTGAAGAAGATGGTGGCCTTGTTGTCAGCCAGCACATTGTGGATCGGCTTAGCCCAACCCGGCCGCGCCTGATCCCAGCCCCAGGTACCGTCGGTGTTATAGCCGCCCATCTCAAGCCACTTCATGCCTTCGATGCCGCCACGTGTACCGCCCGAGGGCAGCTTCTGCCCGCCGATCAGACTATGGGCAAAGATGAACTTGTACTTGGCCTTGCTGGTCTCGAGCGTCTTCTTCATCCACTCATACTGCTCGCGACCGAGAGAGAAGCCCCACTCTCCGGTCCCAATCTCCGGAGCCTTGGGCTTATTCCAGTACGGGTCGAGCACGATGAAAAGCGCATCACCCCAGGTCCAAGCGTAATTGGCCTGACGCATCCCCATGAACGGCTCAGGCTTACCCGTCGCAGTGTAAAAGGCGTTCGGCTCCGGGTTCGGGATGTACTTCTTGCGATAAATCGTGTCCCAAACCGCCAGATTGTCCGCGGTGCCATTGAGGCGACCGGGGTTTTCTCCCTCATGCCCGCCCAGCGTCAGGAACATCGAAGTGGAGTGATTCATGAGTTGGTAGTAGGAGCGCAGCAGCAACACGCGGTCCTCCACCGCCGGCCCAGTCAGGGGGTTAAGCTTGTCGGTGAAAAAGTTGTCGCCAACCGAGAGGTAGAAATCCGGCCGCTCGGCAGCAATGTTCTGCATGCTGAGCTTCATGGTTGCGTCGTCTGAGTTATCGTCCATGTGATCGTCGAACGACACCACGAAGCTGAAGGTGCTACCCGGCGGACGCGCCGTGTGGAACGAGTATTCGGGACGAGCATTAAAAGTCGTCGTACCGGCCTCGCGGTACCGCATGCGGTAGTAGTAGCGCGTGTTCGGCAAGAGCTTGGTGAGCTCGACGTTTACACCAGCGTTAGCCTGAAACAGGACGATATCCGTCTTGCCGGAGTAGACACCGGGCTTGGTCCCATACTCGTAGTACACCTCGAGATTCTTTTTCGCTGCGGCGTTCACCGTGATCGAGGTGTCCGTCGGCCGCCCGAGCATCTCGGTCGCGAGAAACAGTGGATCGATGCTGCCACGGGCATGTGCACCAAGTCCGTCCTGAGCACGCACCCCGACACTGGCCAGCAGCAACGCAGCGGCCATACCGTACCTTCTGAATCTGTTCATGGATTTGATTCCTGCTTCGGTTCTTGACGCTTGCTAAGTACGGATCGGTCACTCGACCTGCACGATCCGGAAACCGAGGTTGCCGTTGCGCGAGGTGATGTTGATGCCATTGCGCTGCGAGACACGCAGGTTAGTGACGTCGCTGTTCCAGGATCCACCGCGACTCACGCGGCGGCCGCTACAAGTCTCCCCGACCGTCCAGGCCGAGCCATCGGTCGGCGCGCCCACGTAGCTGTCGTGGTAGCAGTCCTCGACCCATTCGTTGACGTTACCGACCATGTCGTACAGGCCAAATTTGTTCGGCGCAAAGGAACCCGTTTCCGTGGTTTTACCCAGCTGACTCTTGCCGGCACCGTTGGCATTGGCACTGGAGAACGTGTTGCCCCAGGGGAAATTGGTCTTACTCCCAGCACGCGCGGCGTACTCGAATTCCGCCTCGGTGGGCAGGCGATACTTCTGCCCCGTCTGCTGACCCAGCCACTCCATGTACAGGTGCGCCTCTTCCCAGCTGACGTTGATCACCGGCCGCCGTCCGCGACCCCATCCGTTGTCATCAGGGAAGGTACTGTTGAGATGGGTATTGTTCTTTACGGAGGCATCGCCGACAGCCTTCACATAGGCATCGTACTGCTCAAAAGTGACTTCTCTGGCGCCCATCTTGAAGGCCTTGATGTGCACCTTGTGCAGCGGCAACTCTTCGCGCGAGCCGTCGGCCACACTGTCGCCCATCATGAAGTCGCCAGCCGGGATGCTGACCATCTCACCGACCTGATCGTTGCCCGCAGCCCATGCAGTGCCGCCGAGCAACGTCGCCAGTACAGCCAAGGTAACTCTTCGCATTGAAATCCCCCGCTCCAGACCTGTTCTATTCGCAACGAGTGGCCCGCACGGGCCGCCGTGTGCACAGATCATAGCGCAAGGAGGGCTGTCGCGATGGCGATCCGGGCATTCTCAGAAACTCGGCACATACCAGCCCCTAAGCCAGAGCTTCGATAGCCCCTTGGTGCTCCGGGTGCTCCGGGGGACCGCCTAGTCGTCTTCGGAAGACGAAATTTTCTCACCGAACAGCACCACCATCAGCGTCTTGCCGATGACGTTGAAAAGAATGGCGAAGAGCACCAGCCCGAAAATCATCGTCACTCCGCCTACCAGACGCCCGCCTACAGTGACGGGGAACATGTCACCGTAGCCGGTACTGGTCATCGTGACGACACTCCACCACATGGCAGCCGGGATCGAGGTATAGAAGCGCTTGTCTTCAGGGATAGCGTTGCCACTGATTGGGTCCACCGGAACAAACTTTTCAGGCGTTTGACTGGC
The DNA here is from genome assembly GCA_964345055.1 of uncultured Steroidobacteraceae bacterium. Classification (GTDB taxonomy): domain Bacteria; phylum Pseudomonadota; class Gammaproteobacteria; order Steroidobacterales; family Steroidobacteraceae; genus FEN-1191. The sequence continues at coordinate 13,570 of CAYFPW010000006.1, forward strand.
TGGTGTGGCGGCATCAACCAGTTCCTGCCCTACCTTCAACGAATCAGGCGAATAAAGAGAACCCTCAACAAAGTACATTGCCGTGCTCGAGATCATGAGCACTGAGAAGAACAGAATGAAGTAGATGTTGAGGTTGGCTACGATGGGGTTTTTCCTGGCGTCCGAATCGTCGACTGCGACCCTGACCAGCTTTAGCACTCGCAGAACCCGGGCCACCCGGATGAGCCGCAAAACCTTCGTTCCCCGCAGGGCGGTGAGATTGAGAAGCATCAGGTATGACGGCAGGATAGACAGCAGATCGACAAGACCCCAGAAACTCAGCGCGTACTTGAGGCGCCGCTCCGCAAGCAGGACGTGGGCAAGGTAATCAATGGTGAAGACGGCGACAGACACCGCCTCAAGTACCATGAACGCATGCTGAAACCGTTGCTCGAGGCCTGACACGGTCTCCAATGCCAAAGACACGCAGGAAACGATGATTAGTATCGTTACCAGTGCCTGCCAGACGCCATATCGGGAGTGGCTGGGGTCTGTGATCAAACGGCCGATGCTTCGCATGTCACCCTCGCTTGAGTCCGATCTTAACTGCCCTATCTTCTTCGCAGCTCTGGAGCACTGGTCAATAAGCCACCCGGCTATGCCACCCATTCCGCGCGGAAAGAGGTATCCGAGAGTGGCTCGGAACGCGCTCTACGGAGCGTGTTGACTGTACCCGCGGGGAAGTCCGTAAAAAGGGGCGATGTCGGATCATTCCAGAGGGCGTGCTCCGGAGGCACGAGCGCCATCGCGTAAATCGGCTGGAAGTCGGTGACGAAGAGATCTTTGTAAGCGTAGTCACCCACAGGACCCAGATTGTAGTACCCGAACCCATTGTCACGACCCCACTCGCATACCGCAAGACATGCGTAGATCCCTGGAGAGCGACTGCGGTAAGCCTCGTTCCACTGGCAGAAGCTGCCGTATATCTGGTCGTACTTTGGCATCAGGATCGAGACATCGACAAACACCTGCTCGCCGGATTCATCAATACAGCGGATGATAAGGACGTCTAAATCACGAACATAATCGAGGAAACCCTCGATTTCATTGGCTGCTATCTCGCAATTTTCAAAGTGCTCACTGCCCATCTCGAGCATGGCCTTGAGATCAAGCTTCGAGCCAGAGACGACCTGGGTCTCCAACCGGAACTGCCGGAAACGCTTGGAAAGTTCACCAAACTTGCGCATGCGGCGAGGATCGCTCCAGAACTCTGGCGACTTCAGGTCCACCAAGCCGTATCGGTCATTGATTGGCACGCCGTACTGACTGTCCGGCGGAAGGGCGTAGACGATGAGCGGTCGCTTGGCACAAGCGATCAGGTCCGCCGAAACGTCCACATACGGACACAGTGCATCCCAACGGGTGGTGTAGTACGGGATACCATTGTGTTCACTGCGGACACACAGGTTTTTTTCGGTGAAACTCTGGTAGCCCACCCGATAAACCCGCGCCGAACGTGGTACTGGCCGAATCGACCGAACCGGCCGACTCAGATCATTCGAAGCCTGCAGTAGATCCATCTGCATCATTCGGACATCCTACTGACGGGAACGAGATCGAAATAGTCTTTATCGAAGGCGAAGTTCGCACGCAAATAGTCGGCGTCGGTCTTCTCCAGCGCCGTGATTACGGTCTTCATCCGGGCGAGATGCCGGGAGCCATCGCTGCCCGCATCCTTAAGCTGACCTAGATAGGATTCCAGCAGCGGACATTCGCGATCGAAGTGGAACAGCCGCTCGGCAGGATCATAGGCGAGCGGATAGAGGTCGCAGCCGAAAGGCTTGGATTTCCCCAGCGAACAACCATTGGATGAAAGGTGAGCGCATCGGCTTTCAACGCAGATGGGCTTCAAGACCAGACGCTCCGCCGCGGTCAAATTGACCTCGAGCGGTGGCGCGCCGTCGTCGACATGGCAGCAGCGCTTGCACTCAGCGCATCGATCAAATAGAGACACGGGCGCCTTGGTTTTTTGATTGTCTGTGTTTCATCGCCAGTGAAAACTATAGCAAGAAAAAAACCTGCGCAATGCACCGATCGCTCGGACCGACCACAGCTTGACTTAATAGGCAGCTGGATGACTTCGACACCGGTTTCAGGTTTTAATCTGTTCCGAAGCAAGAATGCACCAAACCAAGGCAGAAGACCGTGGACCGCAAGACCATCGCGCGACATCTGCAGGAAGAACTTCACTGTCGTATCGGCGTTTCGAAGCTGCATGGGGTGGGCGTTATTGCAGTACGCAGCATTCCAAAGGGGGCGCGAGTACTACGTTCTACCCTCTCGACACGTGACATCCGGGTTCCTAAATCTACCGTTAAAAAGCTACCCGTTTCGACGCGTCGGCTGGTCGAAACATTCTGCGAACATGATGAACGATGGCTTTGGCTCCCCCGCGCAGGCCTGAATACCGTCAGTCTGTACCAGTATCTAAACCACTCAAAAAAGCCCAACGTAAAGCTGATCAAGCCTGGCCACTATGTGACGACACGTGCGATCCGTACCGGCGAAGAGCTGACCCTCGATTACGACAGCACTTTCGGGGAAACGCACATTTTTCAGGGACGATGACCGGCGACCCAGGAACCCTCGGATCATCGCGAGGCCAGCGACAGCGAAAGCCAGAGAGTGCGGCCGGAGGCAGGCTCAAAATAGCGCGCGTTTGCCTCGTTCACGATCAACGAGCCGAAATACCGGCGATCCGAGAGATTCTCGGCTCGCACGAAGGACTGCAGGGGCCACTCCCCAGTTCGCCAGCGCCGCCCCAGAGAAATATCGCAGGTGGCGTAGCCGGAGGCGCTCGCGGTGCCGGCATCATTCGCGGTCACGGCCCCAACCCAGCGCCCCTCGAGTCGCGCGCTCCAGCCCGCCGCATTCTCCCAGTGCCAGTCGCCGTAAAGGCTTTGACCGGGCACTCCCGGCATGCGCTGACCGCTTGGCAGCTGAGCGCTGAGCCAGGTGCCGACGAGTGCGATGCCAGCACGCGCCGAGAGCGGCCAGCGCACCCCCACCTCTGCACCTTCACGGCGGGTCGCGCCGATATTGGCATAGGTCGTGCGGCCACCGAGGTTGCTGGCCACAGCCAACTCATCGCGACCATCGGCGCGAAACACAGCCAGCTCCGTGGCGCGCCCCGTGCCGCCACGCCATTTGGCTCCCAGCTCGAAGGAGTCGTTGCTGGTTGAGTGCAGGGCTAGATTTAGGCCTGCACCGCCGTCTGCGCGATAGGCCAGTTCAGTGAGCGTGGGCGTCTCGAAACCGCGGCCGTAGCCGGCATAGACGTTCAGCGACGGGACCACATGCCAGGTCAGGCTAGCGACCGGCGTAGTCGTCTCAAACGAGACCCGGCCACTGTCATCGCCATTGCCGGGGCGAACGTAGTAGTCGATGGAGCCCAGACGCGTCAGGCTGTGGCGCAGACCGCCGCCGGCGCTCCAGCGCGCGCCGAGATCGGCGCTGAACTGCAGGTACTGGTCGAAGGCCGCAACCCGGTTCTGTTCGTCGCGCCGCAGCGCACCACGTACCCCAAGCGTGCTGCCGATGAAGTTCTCATAGCCGCGGCGATGCTGGCTGAGCGAGTCGTAAGTGACGCCCGCAACCCAGTGCGCGCGGCTCCAGCGCAGCTCGCCGCCATCGAACCCGGAACGCAGATCGACCACGCCGCCAGAGTGACGCGGATCGGCCTGGGCCGCCACCGGCACTGCGAGGTACTGCTCGATCTGACGCGTGCCGCGATAAAGCATCAGCCGCAGCTGCTCCGACTCGCGCAGCCCGAGATCGTAGAGCAAGGACCCCTGACGCTGCGCCGCGCTCTTTCGGGTGTTGAACTGCACCGCCGTCGGCGCGCTCTGCAGCGGGTCGGCATCGACCTGCGCGCGCGTCAGACCCAGCGGGTCCTGCGCATTGGGCGCGTCAAAATCGTTGTAACTCAGCGCCAGCCGGTCGCGGCTGCGCAGCCGCGCCGTCACGCGCAGTTGTGCCGAGTTGCGGCTCGCCGCGCTGTGCCCACGATTACCGTCGGTGGTGAAGCGACTGATTCCAACGTTATAGCCCCATGGACCACTACTGCCATCGCTCTGCAAAGCCAGTCGCCGCGTGGCCGCACTGCCGCCACCAACATCCAGGCGCATGGAAGGCTCACCAACACCATCGGCGCTGAACACCTGGAGCACACCGCCGGAGGAGTTGCCGTAGAGCGCAGAATACGGCCCTCGCAGCACCTCGATCGAAGCGGCACTGGCGAGGTTGATCTGCGAGACCTGCCCCTGTCCATCCGGAAGGGTCGCCGGCACACCATCGACATAGATGCGCACACCGCGAATGCCAAAGGTTGAGCGCGCTCCGAATCCGCGCACGGAGATCTGCGTGTCCTGCGCGTAGTTCTGCCTGTCCCGGGCCAGCAATCCCGGCATACCAGCCAGCGACTCTGCGAGATTGACGCCGATGGTATCGCGCCGCACCTCGGCATGACCGATGGCCGCAGGCACATCGAACGCGGGCCGTTCGACACGCGTCGCCGTGACCGTGACCGACTCGAGCTCCGAGTCTGCCGCAAGCGCAACGCTGCCCGCGGAACTCGCCAGCGAGCCAAGAACCAACGCCGCGCGCCGCGCGATCCAGAGGGTTTTCATGACTTGTGATTATAATCGAACAGCGGCTGCGCCCGTTCTGCGCCAGGTCGGTCTGAGCAGCTGAACGACCCATGAAGGAGCGACGAAAATTCATGAGAGCCCGTGGTCACCTTCGATCGATTCAACTCCTGTTAGCGGGATTGGTGCTGGCCAGTGGCCAGACATCAGCGTCCGATCAAATCGCCGTCGATCTGTACAAGACCAACTGTGCCACCTGCCATGACGATGGGCTGACACCTCAGGTTCCAGGTGGACAAGCACAAGGACAAACCGCACAGGCGCCCAGCCGCGCCATCCTCAAACTGCTGGTGCCGGAGCAGATCTTTCTCGCGCTCGAAAAGGGTTCCATGGCGCGTCAGGGTTCGCAGCTCAGCGTCACCGAAAAGCGCGTGCTGGCTGAGTACCTCACTGAAAAGCGCTTTAGCTCGCAGCCGGAAGACCCCATACCCGCTGAGGCCTACTGCAAAAGGAACGAAAGCCCGTTCCAGAGCTCGCTCGCGGGCTCGGTATGGAACGGATGGGGCGTCACCCCCGACAATCGCCGCTACCAGCCCAATCCGGGTGGTCTGTCGGTAGCGAACGTCCCGCGTCTGAAGCTGAAGTGGGCATTTGGATTTCCCGGCGAGAGCAGCGCCAGTACGCAGCCAGTCGTTGCGGGCGGTCGACTGTACATCGGCAGCGTGGCAGGCAATGTCTACTCGCTGGACGCGCGCACTGGCTGCATCCACTGGCGCTTCGTGACCAAGGCGGGCGTGCGCAGCGCAGCGGTCCTCGGCAAGGGTCCGCTCGGTGTGCCAGCCGTGTTCTTCGGTGATCTGCAGAACAACGTGTATGCCGTGAATGCCGCCACGGGCAAGCAGCTCTGGCAGGTACGAGTCGAAGACCACCCAATCGCCCGTATCACGGGTTCGCCGACTCTCTACAACGGCACCCTGTATGTGCCCGTTGCTTCGCGCGAGGAATCGCAGCCATCCAATCCGGAGTACGAGTGCTGCACCGCTCGCGGCAGTCTGGTGGCGCTCAACGCCCTCACCGGCAAACGCCTGTGGAAGAGCTACGTGATCGCCGATCCGCCGCGCCCGATCCAGAAGAATGCGGCCGGAACGCAGATGTATGGTCCATCCGGCGGTGGTATCTGGTCCGCGCCGACCATCGACGCAAAACTGCAGCGCATTTACGTGGGCACGGGCAATAACTATTCGCCGCCAGCACGGAAGACGACCGACGCCATCGTCGCCTTCGACATGAAGACCGGCAAGATGCTGTGGTCGCAGCAGTCGACGCCCGGGGATGTGTGGAACGGGTCCTGCATGACGCGTTCCGCCGATCATTCAAATTGTCCGCTGGGTCCGTCACCAGACTTCGACTATGGGTCTTCGCCGGTCCTGACCGAACTGCCAGGAGGGCGCCGGATGCTGGTGGCGGCTGGGAAGTCGGGCGTCGCCCACGGTTTCGACCCGGATCGCCAAGGCCAAGTCGCCTGGGAACACGAACTCGGCAGTGGCGGCTTTGATGAGGGCGTAATCTGGGGATCGGCGTCCGATGGCGCAAAGATGTACGTGGCTTTGGATACCGTCGCCGGCAATCCGTCGCGTCAGGGCGGCGGCCTGTTTGCGCTCGACCTTGCGAGCGGCAAAACCCTCTGGAGCACGCCCACGCCCGCCTGCGGCGATCGCAAGCCCTGCGTCCCTGCCCTGATCGCTGCTGTCAGCGCCATGCCGGGCGTGGTCTTCGCCGGTTCCGTAGATGGCTTCATGCGTGCCTATTCGAGCGCCAACGGCGCCATTCTCTGGTCCTTCGACACGATGCGGGACTTCACCACCGTGAATGGAGTACCCGCGAAAGGCGGATCCATCAGTGGTGGCGGCGCCGCCATCGCCGAGGGCATGATATTCACCAACTCTGGCTATTCGCACCATGGCGGCGTAGCGCCGGGGAACGTGCTGCTGGCTTTCGCGATCGACTGAGCAGAGAACGGTCATGTTGAAAAAAATTCTGTTTCAGGCGCATTGGCTGGTGGGCATCACCGCCGGCCTCTTTCTGGCCTTCTCGGGTGTGACCGGCGCGCTGATGGCATTCGACAAGGAGATCACCGCGCTGTTTAGCACCCCGCCGCATGTGACTGCGCAGGGCACGCCACTCCCACCCGATCAATTGCTGGCGAAGATTCAGGAAGCGCGGCCCGAAGCCCGCGTGGCGTCACTCAGGATTCAGTCTGATCCCACTGCCGCCGCCGTGGTGTCGTTCATGGCCACGCGCGAAGAGCGTGGCGATGCACAGGGCATGGGTGGTGGCATGTCTGCAGGCATGGCAGCGGGCATGGCGGGTGGCATGGGCGCCGGCATGGAAGCCGGCCATGAAGGCGGTGCCGTCACTCAGTATGTCGACCCCTACACCGGCGCGTTCCTGCCCACGCCCGGCCAGGGTGCGGCGGCATTCTTTGCAACGATCAAGCGCCTGCATCGCGGTGTGTGGGCCGGCAGGGACACCACGCCGGGGCTCATCATGCAGGGGATCATGGCCTACAGCGCCTTCCTGTTGATGCTCATGGTTCCGACCGGTCTTTACCTGCGCTGGCCCCGGGGCATTGCTGCACGAAAGTGGCAGACGTGGTTCAAGATCAACTTCCGGCTCAAGGGCCCCGCATTCCTGTTCAGCTTGCATGCGGTGCTCGGCACACTGGTGATGGTGGTGTATCTGCTCTTCGCGCACACCGGCATGATGCGCAGCCACGCAGCGGACTGGTACAGCAGCGGAGTGCATTCACTGACGGGAATCGGACGCGGCCCCTCCTCCGAAGACGAAGTCCATGACGCCGTTTCAGGTACCGCGGCGAATGAGCCCGGTGGCGCGCTGTCGATGCTGGCCGGTCCGGCCGAAGCACGACCCGGCAAGGTTGAAGGCGCAGGGCAACGCGTTGGCTTCCTGAGGAGCTTCATCGATGGTGCTGAGAGCGTGCACACCGGTCGCTACTGGGGCATTCCCGGTCAGCTTGTCATGATGCTGGCCGCGATCGCCATGCCGGTGCTGCTGATCTCCGGTTACATGATGTATCTCGGCCGTCGGCGGCGCGGCAAGACCTGGACCACGCGGGGCAAGACCGGCTGAACATCAAACCCACCCCTGCCGCCATTGCGTCGCGTCCGTAAGCTCTCGCCACGCAATGATCTGCGAGCGCCTTGAGTGCACGGCCTCGATCTCGACCGACACCACCGGCGACCCCGGCGGTACCGGCTCCAAGACACGGGTGACGAGGAAATGCTTCTCCTTGCCGCGCGGCGTGACCGCCGTCCACTTCGTGTGCTGCAGTTTTTTTGGGCTCAATCGATTCGATGTGCTGCGCGTCACTGGCATCCCTCTCGACAAGACCACCGATCGTTCAGCTGAAATGAGTTAGGACGTTACGGCGCGGGACCCTAACCATCC